>NZ_JBEZWH010000016.1:0-154498 GCF_040703975.1 Spirillospora sp. NPDC029432 | reverse complement strand
CCGTCGGCCTTCTCCAGGCCGCCGATGCGGTGCTCCAGCCCCGGCGTGCCCGGGACCGCCCAGGGGCGGGCGAGGGTGTCGGGGTCGCGCTTGAACGGCTGGAAGTCCTCCTGGTCGGGCTCGGCGAAACCGGGCTCGATCCTCGGGAGGGTGTCGACCTCGGGCAGCTTCCACGGCTCGGAGCCGTTCGCGAGGTAGCCGTCCGACAGCAGGATGACCGGGGTGCGGTACTTCACCGCGATCCGGCCCGCCTCCAGCGCGGCGTCGAAGCAGTCCGACGGGGAGCGCGGCGCGATCACCGGCACCGGGGCCTCGCCGTTGCGGCCGTGCATGGCCTGCAGCAGGTCGGCCTGCTCGGTCTTGGTCGGCAGCCCGGTGGACGGGCCCGCCCGCTGCACGTCGATGACCAGCAGCGGCAGCTCGGTCGCCACGGCCAGCCCGATCGTCTCGCTCTTGAGCGCGATGCCGGGACCGGAGGTCGTGGTGACGCCCAGCGAGCCGCCGAACGAGGCGCCCAGCGCGGCGCCCACCGCGGCGATCTCGTCCTCGGCCTGGAACGTCCGCACGCCGAACCTCTTGTGCTTGGACAGCTCGTGCAGGATGTCCGAGGCCGGGGTGATCGGGTACGAGCCGAGGTAGATGTCCAGCCCGCTCTGCTCGCCGGCCGCGACCAGGCCGTACGCCAGTGCCACGTTCCCGGTGATGTTGCGGTAGAGACCGGGCTCGTGCTCGGCGGGCTTGATCTCGTACTGCACCGAGAACGCCTCGGTGGTCTCGCCGTAGCTCCAGCCCGCCTGGAAGGCCGCGATGTTGGCCTTCATGATCTCCGGCTTCTTGGCGAACTTGCGCTCCAGGAAGCCGATCGTGCCCTCGGTGGGACGGTGGTACAGCCACGACAGCAGGCCGAGGGCGAACATGTTCTTGGCCCGCTCGGCGTCCTTCTTCGAGATGTCGAAGTCGGCCAGCGCGCCCACGGTCATCGAGGTCAGCGGCAGCGCGTGCACGCGGTACTCGGCGAGGGAGTCGTCCTCGACCGGGTTGGCCGCGTACCCGACCTTGGCCAGGTTGCGCTTGGTGAACTCGTCGGTGTTGACGATCAGGTCCGCCCCGCGGGGGAGGTCCCCGAGGTTGGCCTTGAGGGCGGCGGGGTTCATGGCGACCAGGACGTTGGGCGCGTCTCCTGGCGTC
The DNA here is from genome assembly GCF_040703975.1 of Spirillospora sp. NPDC029432. Lineage (NCBI taxonomy): Bacteria > Bacillati > Actinomycetota > Actinomycetes > Streptosporangiales > Thermomonosporaceae > Spirillospora > Spirillospora sp. NPDC029432. The sequence continues at coordinate 153,310 of NZ_JBEZWH010000016.1, read as the reverse complement.
AGGATGTCGTGGTCGGCGAAGTGCAGCTGGAAGCTGGACACGCCGGGCAGCGTGCCGGCGGGGGCGCGGATCTCGGCGGGGAAGTTCGGCAGCGTCGACAAGTCGTTGCCGAACGCGGCCGTCTCCTGGGTGAAGCGATCACCGGTCAGCTGCATGCCGTCACCGGAGTCTCCGGCGAAGCGGATGATGACGCGGTCGAGTTGCTGGACCTGTTTGGTCACAGAGGAAGACCTCCTCGACACGCAGCACCCGTCCCGGGGGAGGCACCCAGGATCGTGATGCTACTTAGGCTTACCTTCATGGTATGTCCGGGATGGAATGCTCTTCTCGGGGGGAGGGTGGCCAAGGGGGAGGGTGCATGGCGGCGCCGCCGCCCGGCGACCCGGTCCCTGATCGTCCCGTGGCGCCGCGGCCGTCCGGCCGCGGGCACCGTTCCGCCCGTCATGTGACATCCCTCTTCCAGGGAGTCGCGACCCCGTAACACAAGAGGTACCACTTCGCGGGGAAGCGGGCGCGGCTCCGCCGGTATCGGGCAGGTCCTATCCGGTGGTACGACCTGGACGGTGCCCCGGGTTCATCCTGAACACAGGCAGCTGGCCAGGCGGCACAGGTCGACATGAAGGCGCCGCACGAGCCTTGGGGGGTGGGGTGAGGAGCCGGGGCTCCCCGGGGGCACGGAGTTCACGCCCCGAACTATAGACAGAGGCCGGATGGCCCGTTCCATCCGGCCCCGTACCCGCATGGCCAGTGTCCCGTTCGAGGACCTTCGAGGATGTTCGAGGACGTTGGGGACGTTCGTGCGCTTCCGCCCGGCGGTGGGGCCCGCTAGGGCGCGGGCGAGGCGCCCGGCGTGGCCGTGGTCGTGGCCGTCCCCTGGGGCGACGGCGAGCCGGACGGCGCCACCGCGGCGCGCTCGCGGTCGACCAGCGCCAGCATCCGGGTCAGGTCGGCCGCGGCCACCGCCTCGCCGAGCACCCGCGCGTGCGCCTCGTACCGGTGCTCGCCGGGGTCGTCCTGGGCCGCCCGCATCCAGGTCCGCCAGCCGCGGCTCTCGACCGTGCACCGCAGCGTCGGCCGGCGGTCGGTGGGAACGCCCGCCGAGGCGGTGCACGAGCCCAGCGTCCGGCCGGCCGCGGTGATCGTCGCCAGCAGCGACGCGCGGGCCCCTTCCGGCACCGTCGCCTCCGGGACGGTCAGCGTCGCCCTCACGCTCAGCGTGCACCCGCTGGTGTTCTCGTTGCAGTTGATGAACGTCGGCTTGCCCGGCTGGAAGCGCAGCGACGGGTCGGCGGCGCCGCCCAGCGCGGCCACCCGCGGCCGCAGCTGCTTGAACGCCAGCTCCGGGTCCGCGAGCGGGACGGCGGTGAGCAGCGGGTCGCCGTGGCCCGCCGTCCGCACCTGGAGTAGCCGGTGCGGCGCGGCTTTGGCGACGAAGTAGTCGGCCTTTGGGGTCTTGACCCGGTACGCGGGCGTGCCGCCGGCGTTCTCGGTCGCGGGCTTGCGGGTCGCCTTGGCCAGCGTCCGGGCGATCGCCTCCGGACCCAGCACGTCCCGGACGGCCGCCACCCCGGGGAACGACGCGGGCACCTTCGTCCAGCGGTTCGCGAAGCTGCCGGCGCGGGCCGCCTCCGTGGTGTACGTGCGCCAGAAGACCGGCCCGCCCTTGACGTACGTGGAGCCCTCGACCGCGACCAGGTCGGCCTCCACACCGTTCGCGGCGAGCGTCCCGGTGGCCAGCCCGGACCGGGTGACCTTCAGCCGCAGCCGTACGGGCTTGCCCTGCATCGTCACGGTCCCGTCGTACCGGACGCCCGGCAGCGACGTCAGGCCGCGGCCCGCCTCCCGGGACCACGCGGGCGGCGCGGGCGTCTCCGTGGCGCCGCTCTTCCCGGCGCCGTCACCGCCGGTGGCGGCGACGCCGAACGCCACGACCGCGGCCGTCACGACCACCACCGCGCCCGCGACGATCAGCAGGCGGCGGCGCGGCCCCCCGTTCCGCTGCCGGTCGCCCGGCGGCCGCGACCCCGGCATCGGGAACGGCTGGCCCGGCTGTCCCTGGCCCGGCTGTCCCGGCGGCGGGGGCGGCCCGCCCATGGGCCGCGGGGGGAGCGGGGACATCGGCGGCGGCGTTCCGGGACCTGAAAGAGGAGGTCGGGGGCCTTCCGGCGGCGGCCCCCCGGGTTCGACGCTCACTCGGCGCTCATTCTGCTGACATCCGGCATCACAGACATAGAGTGCCGGACGATCCGACCACTCGCAGCAGGACGGCGGATCATCCGGCACTCGCCGGGTCGTTCCGTATGGAGTTGTTCGGCGCCCGTTCAGGCCGTATTCAGCGGCTCCTCCCGGGCGGCCGCCCGGTCACTCGGAGTCGAGGCCCCGCTGGAGGGCCTGCACGTCGGCGGCCGTCGCCCCGACCGCCATCGGTGACGCGGACACCCACACACGGCGGACGTTCTTGCCGCTGCGGGCCCACTCGCCGCCGGAGATCGTGCACTGCACGCGCACGTCGTCCAGCCCGGTGACGGTGCCGGTCGCCTCGCACTCGCCGAACAGCTTGCCGCCGCCCTGCTCGGAGGTCAGCCGGAAGTTCACCTTGATCGGCACGGCCGGCGCGCCGCCCCGGGTGCTCCACACCTTCACCGCCACGGTGCAGGGCTGGCCGCCCTTGTCGCACGACACGAACTCCGGCTTCGCCGAGTTGCGCGGCGACTTGCTGGAGTCGAACGCGTCGGTCAGCTCGCCCATGGCCGTGCGCATCGCGGTGATGTCGCTGGTGCCGCTCGGCACGCTGACGTCGGCGGAGACCCGCGGCGAGGAGGTGCTCTCGTACCGCAGCAGCTCCGGCTCGTCGCCGTCGCTCACGTAGAAGGTGGACAGGCTGCTGCGGATCTTGATGGCCTTGCGGCCGTTGACCGTGGTCTCGGTCTCCCGCAGGTTGTACCGGCTCGTCTGTCGCAGCTCGGTCGCGAGCGCCGACGGCGTCAGGTCACGGTCGAACTTCACGCTCAGGTCGGTGTCGTCGACCAGGCCCCACTGGTCGCCGTCCTTGAGGAAGCGGTCGGACGTGGTCGAGGTCAGCTTGCCCTGCCAGTACGCCTTGGACGCCTTGACGAACAGCTTGTCGTCCGCCGAGAGCAGCGTCACGCTGTCGCCGTCCCAGGTGACCCGGCCGGTGGCGCGGCCGCCCTTGGTGACGATCAGCTCACCCTGCAGCGTGTCGGAGCCGGAGCTGAACGAGCCCTTGAGCTTGACGTTGCGCGCCCCCGAGATCGAGGTGGCCGCGGCGGTCAGGCGCTCCTCGGGCGTCTTCCCGCTGTTCGCCGCCACCACGACGACCACCGCAACGATGATCAGCAGCACCGCGAACACGCCGCCGCCGATGATGGCGATCAGCGCGCCGTTCCCCTTCTTGGGAGGCGGCGGCGCCATGCCGCCCATGCCCATCCCCATGCCGGGACCGGGCGGCGGCATGCCGGGGCCGGGCGGCGGGAACGGAGGCGGGGTGTTCGGCCCCGCGTACCCGCCGGGCCCGGGCGGACCCGGCGGCCCGGGCGGCATGGGGGGTCCAGGGGGCGTACCCGGAGCGCCGGGAGCACCACCCGGGCCCTCGGGCGGAGGCGGCGGCCACGAGGGTCCGGCGGGCGGATCCCAGCCGGGGGGAGGTGGAGGGTTGCTCATCCGGTCACGTCCTTCCAGGTCAACTGACCCCATATGGCTCTCTAGTTTGCAGCAAAAGGATGACGATCCGCGCAACGGTTTAGACGCGGCACGGGGACGTGAGTTCGCCGTGCACTGGGCGATACTTGACGGGAGCCAGGGGAGGCAGTTGTGCCGGACTACTTCGACGGGTACGCCGCCGTGCTGGCGCTGGTCCTGGTCGGCGGGGCGATCGTCGCCGGCGGGCTGGGCGCCAACCGGCTGCTCCGCCCGCACCGCCCGACCGCGGAGAAGCTCACCACGTACGAATGCGGCGTCGATCCGGTCGGCGACGGCTGGGCGCAGTCGTACGTGCGCTACTACGTGTTCGCCTACCTGTACGTCGTGTTCGCGGTAGACGCCGTGTTCCTGTTCCCCTGGGCCACGATCTTCTCCGCCCCGGGTTACGGGATGACGACCCTGGTGGAGATGTTCGTCTTCCTCGGCTTCCTCGCCACCGGCCTGGTGTACGCGGGCAAGAAGGGCGTCCTGTCATGGGTGTGAACCCTCTGGCGCTCCGCGCGACGGCTGTAAGAATGCTCTCGTGAGCACTGTCGATCTGCCGCCGCCCAGCGTCGGGCCCCTGTCCCGGCTCGCGCCGAAGCCGGTCAAGTTCGTGCTCAATTGGGGCCGCCGCTATTCCCTCTGGGTGTTCAACTTCGGGCTGGCCTGCTGCGCGATCGAGTTCATCGCGACCTCGATGAGCCGGCACGACTTCATCCGGCTCGGCGTGATCCCGTTCGCGCCCGGGCCGCGCCAGGCCGACCTGATGGTCGTGTCGGGGACGGTCAGCGACAAGATGGCGCCCGCCGTGCGCCGGCTGTACGAGCAGATGCCCGAGCCCAAGTACGTCATCTCGTTCGGCGCCTGCTCCAACTGCGGCGGCCCGTACTGGGACTCCTACTGCGTCACCAAGGGCGTCGATCAGATCGTCCCGGTGGACGTGTACGTGCCCGGCTGCCCGCCCCGGCCCGAGGCGTTGCTGCACGGCATCGTCCGGCTCCAGGACAAGATCGCCGGCGAGTCGCTCGGCGCGCGCTACAGCGGCTCCGGCGGCGAGCCGGTGATGCCGCCGCCGGCCCCGCGTCCGCTATCGGCCACCGTGCTGCGCCGCCCCGTCCAGCCGATGCCGCCCCCGGACGACGTCCCCACCCTCGGCCTCCGCGCCCTCCCGGACGAACCCGCGGAACAGCCGCCCCCTGAGGAACCCCCGGGCGGCCCGTCCCACCGCACCCACGCGTTCACGCCGGTCGAAGAGCCCGCTCCGAAGCCCGAGGCCCCTTCCGAGAAAGCCGAGAAGACCGAGAAGGCCGAGAAGGCCGAGAAGGCGGCGGAGCCGTCCGGGGCGCCCGATGACGCGACCGTGCCGGTCGAGCCGCTTCCCGAGGAACCCCGGGAGGCCGTGGCACCAGAGAAACCAGAGAAAGCGGAGAAACCAGGGAAGCCGGAGAAGCAGAGGCGCGAGCGGGCGCGGCGGGACGCGGGCGAGCACGACCCGTCCATCATTCCCGGCCTGACCGACGGCGACGGCGAAGGCGACGGCGACGGGGAGGCGGAGCGGTGAGCGCGGCCGCGGAGCTCACCGCCGCGTGGCACGGGCGGTACGGGGACGAGGTCACGAGCGAGGAGAGCGCCGGCGGCCTCGCGGTCGGCGTCCCGGCCGAGACCTGGCTGGACGCCCTCGCGTTCGCCCGCGACGACCTGGAGTGCGGGTTCTTCGACTGGCTGACCGGCGTGGACGAGCTGGAGGACGGCTTCGCGGTCGTCGCGCACGTCTACTCGCTGGAACGGCGCCACCACCTGCTCGTCCGCACGCGGGTGCCGAGGGAGGCCCCGGTGCTGCCGACCGCCACCGGGATCTACCGGGGCGCCGCGTGGCACGAGCGCGAGACGTACGAGATGTTCGGCGTGGTCTTCGAGGGCCACCCCGATCTCAAGCCGCTGCTGCTCCCGGACGGCTTCGAGGGGCATCCGCTGCGCAAGGAGTTCGTGCTGGCCGCGCGGGTCGCCAAGCCGTGGCCGGGCGCGAAGGAGCCCGGCGAGTCCGGTGGCGGCGCGCCGAGCCGCCGCCGGGTGCGGCCGCCGGGCGTACCGGACGACTGGGGCCCCCATGCTTGAGATCGTCGTCAAGCTGGCGCTGGTCGCGGCCGCGTTCGCGGTCCTGCCGCTGCTGGTCGGGCAGGCCGAGCACAAGGTCATGGCGCACATGCAGGGGCGCCTCGGGCCGATGTACGCGGGCCGCTTCCACGGCTGGGCGCAGCTGGTCGCCGACGGGGTGAAGTTCGCGCAGAAGGAGGACGTCGTCCCGCGCGACGCCGACCGCCGCGTCTTCAAGCTCGCCCCGGCCGTCGCGCTCGTCCCGTACCTGCTGGTCCTGATCGTGATCCCGATCGGGCCGGACGGCCAGGTCGCGCTGGAGCTGGACATCGGGCTGTTCTTCGCGCTGGCGGTGATGGGCGTCGGCGTGATCGGCGCGATCATGGCGGGCTGGGCGAGCGCCAACAAGTACTCGCTGCTCGGCGGGATGCGGGTCGCGGCGCAGCTGATGTCGTACGAGCTGCCGATGGTGTTCGCCGCGGCCTCGGTCGCGATGGCCGCCGGGACGCTGTCGCTGGGCGGCATCGTGGAGGAGTGGCGCTGGTGGTGGCTGCCCTGGCAGGCGGTCGGCGCGGTGGTCTTCTTCGTCGCCGGGCTGGCCGAGCTGCGCCGCCCGCCGTTCGACATGCCGGTGGCCGACTCGGAGATCATCTTCGGTCCGTACACCGAGTACGGCGGGCTGCGGTTCGCGCTGTTCATCCTGGCGGAGTACGCGGGCATCGTGGTGCTCTGCCTGCTGACCACGGTGCTGTTCCTGGGCGGCTGGAAGGGCCCGTTCCTGGACACCGAGCTGGGCTGGCTGTGGACGCTGCTGAAGACGGCCGCGCTCGCGTTCGTGGTCATCTGGCTGCGCGTCAGCTACCCGCGCATGCGCGAGGACCAGCTCCAGAAGCTCGCGTGGGCGTGGCTCGTCCCGCTGTCCCTGGCGCAGCTCGCCCTCACCGGCGTCATCCGCGTCGCCGTCTAGGACGGCCGGCCGGTACGGCGCCAGGGCGGCAAGCGCGTCAGGGCAGGAAGAGGGCGTACTCGGCGATCTGGGCCAGGAGGGCGGGCGGCAGGTCGATGTCGACGGCCATCTCCTCGGCGGAGAAGAAACCGCCCTGCTCCTCGCGCCGCCGGACGATCCGCTCGACATGCTCGTCGGTCAGGCCGGGGAGCATCGCCAGCGCGGACGGCGGGGCGTGGTTGACGTCGACCAGGCCGCCGTCGTCGTAGCCGCGCGGCAGGTCGGGCCGGCCGATCCGCAGCTCGTGGGCCAGCGCCGGGTCCTCGGTGGCCAGCGCGCGGGCGTCCTCGCGCAGGACGCGGCGGTACTTGGCGAGCTTGATGGCGTGCTCGTTGCGCTGGCTGTGCGGGGCGGCCTTGGGGAAGACCGCCGGCCGTACCGCGAAGGCGTGCACGCTCCCGGCGACCCACAGCATCAGGAACATGATCGCGCTCAGCGCGCCCAGCATCGCGTCGCCCGACTGCGCCATCAGCATCGCGCTGCCGGTCGCGGCGCCGTAGCCGGCGGCGGCCGCGCCGAGATTCCACGACTGGCGGCGCACCGCCGCGTACATGAACGAGAACGGCGTGCCGAAGCCGAGGCTGATGAACGGGACGAACGCCCACATCACCCCGCGCGGCTCGGGCGGCGGCGCCGGCGGGATGGGCGGCATCGCCGGCATCGGGGGCGGGCCCGGCGGCGGGACGGGGGCCGGGGGCGGGTACTGCCGGCGCCAGCCCGGCGCGGTCGGCGGGCCGGGCGGATGCGGGTAGGGGGCGCGCCCGCCCGGATGCGGCGGGCGCGGCCGCGGATAAGGCCCGGTCCCGGGGCCCGGCGGGCGGCGCGGCGGCGGCGCGTGCCCGCCCTCGTCACGGTTGACGGGCCGGTCCTGGCCGTTGGGGCCGTCCTGGTCGAAAGGGCCGTCCACGCCGTGGGTCACGTCCCCTCCTGGAAGTCCGGAGGAGCGGCCGGTCCCGGCCGCTCACGCTTGGTTGGACGAACGCCGGAGCCACTACGTTCCCCTGCGGCGCTCAGTAAGGAATCATGATGACCCGTGGGACGGCTACCAGGAGGCGGGCTGGCCAAGGGGCTGGCGGTCACGTTGCGGACGATGACGCGGCGCTCCATCACGCGACAGTACCCCGAGGTGCAACCGGACCTCCCCCCGCGCAGCCGGGGGGTGATCGCGCTCTTCGAGGAGAACTGCACGGTGTGCATGCTCTGCGCGCGCGAGTGTCCCGACTGGTGCATCTACATCGACTCGCACAAGGAGACGCTGCCCGCCGAGGGCGGCGGCCGGGCCCGTACCCGCAACGTGCTCGACCGGTTCGCGATCGACTTCGCGCTGTGCATGTACTGCGGGATCTGCATCGAGGCGTGCCCGTTCGACGCGCTGTTCTGGTCGCCGGAGTTCGAGTACGCCGAGTACGACATCGGCGAGCTGACCCACGAGCGGGAGCGGCTGCGCGAGTGGATGTGGACGGTGCCGCCGCCGCAGGCGCACGACTCCGGCGCCGAGCCGCCCAAGGAGGTCACCACCGCGGCCCGGGGCGGGGCGCGGGGGCCGAGGGGGCGGCCGGCGTGACCGGCGCCGAGGTCGTCTTCACGCTGCTGGGCGTGGTCGCGGTCGGCTCCGCGGTCCTCGTGGTGACCACGCGGCGGCTGGTGCACGCGGCGCTGTGGCTGGTGGTGTCGTTCGGCGCGCTGGCCGGCGGCTACCTGGTGCTCACCGCCGAGTTCGTCGCGTGGGTGCAGGTGCTCATCTACGTCGGCGCCGTGATCGTCCTGCTGCTGTTCGGGATCATGCTGACCCGGGCGCCGATCGGCGAGTCGGCCGACCTGGACTCCGGCAACCGGTGGGCCGCGCTGGCGGTGGCCGCCGCGACCGCCGTCCTGCTCGTCACCGTGCTGGTGATGGGCTTCCGGGACGCGTACACGCCGCTGGCACCGGGCGGCGGGTCCGCCGAGTCGCTCGGGTCGGGCATCTTCCGTACCTGGGTACTGCCGTTCGAGGTGCTGTCGGTGCTGCTGCTGGCCGCGCTGGTCGGCGCGATCGTGCTGTCGCGCTCCGACATCGGCCCCGGCGCCGGCGACGGCGCCGGCGGCGATGACGACGGGAAGGGCGAGCGCTGATGCATCTGGCCTATCCGCTGGTCGTCGCGGCGCTGCTGTTCTCCGTGGGCGTGTACGGGGTGCTCGCCCGCCGCAACGCGATCCTCGTCCTGATGTCGGTCGAGCTGATGCTGAACGCGGTCAACCTCAACCTGGTGGCGTTCGACGTGTGGCTGCGCGACCGGCTGCACGGCGGGCAGGTGCTGACGCTGTTCACGATCGTGATCGCGGCGGCCGAGATCGGGCTGGGGCTGGCGATCGTGCTGCTGGTCTACCGCAACCGCCGGATGATCGACGTCGACCGGCTGCGGGAGCTGCGCGAGGACGGCACGGCCCCGGCCCCGGCTCCGGAACCGGGTACCGGGTCGCGCACGGAGGAGGGCGCCGTCCGATGATCGCGTCCACCGCGCTGGTGATCCTGCTGCCGTTCGCCGCCGCGTTCGCCGGCTTCCTGTTCGGGCCGAGGCTGTCGCGGCCGCTGCGCAACGGCCCCGCGGTGCTCGCCTGCGCGCCGGTCGCCGCCGCGGCCGTGCTCGCCGCGGTCGTCGCGTTCGCGGTGTGGCGGACGCCCGGGGCCCGTACCGGCACCCTCTCGATGATCCCCACGGGCGGGGTGGACATCGCGATCGGCCTCCAGGTGGACGGGCTCGCCGCGCTCGTCGGGCTGATGGTCTGCTGCGTCGCGCTCGCCGTCCAGATCTACTCGATCGCCTACATGGCCGGGGACCCGCGCTACTCCTCGTACGCGGCGTTCGTGTCGCTGTTCACCGCCGCGATGCTGCTGGTGGTGTACGCGGGCGACCTGCTGCTCCTGTACGTGGGGTGGGAGGTCATGGGCGTCTGCTCGTACTTCCTGATCGGCCACCACTGGGAGGACCGGGCCAACTCGCGGGCCGCGGTCAAGGCGTTCCTGGTGACGCGGCTCGGCGACGTCGGCTTCCTGCTGGGGATCATCGTCCTCGGGGTCGGCGCCGGGACGTTCGAGATCGACGGCGTGCTCGGCCGGGTCGGGACGCTGCCGGACGCGACCGTGACGGCGGCGGCGCTGCTGCTGCTCGCCGGGGTCGCGGGCAAGAGCGCGCAGTTCCCGCTGCACACGTGGCTGCCGGACGCGATGGCCGGCCCGACGCCGATCAGCGCGCTGATCCACGCGGCCACCATGGTCGCGGCCGGGATCTACGTCGTCGCGCGCCTCTACCCGGCGTTCCTGGCGGCTCCGGCGGCGCTGACCGTGCTCGGCCTGCTCGCGGTGATCTCGATGGTCGGCGCGGCGCTGGCCGCGCTCGCGCAGGACGACCTCAAGCGCGTCCTCGCGTACTCCACCGTCAGCCAACTGGCCGTGATGGCCGCCGGGCTCGCGGTCGGCGCGGACACCGGCGCGGTGTTCCACCTGCTCACGCACGGCGCGTTCAAGGCGCTGCTCTTCCTGGCCGCGGGCTGCGTGATCACGGTGGCGGGGTCGAACATGCTGCGCGACTACGGCGGCCTGCGGCAGAACATGCCGCTGACGTTCTGGTCCATGACGATCGGGCTCGCGGCGCTGGCCGGGGTGCCGCCCGCGAGCGGCTGGTTAAGCAAGGACGCGGTGATCGAGGGCGCGCAGCACACCGCCCTGCACGGCGGCGAGATTCCCGGCGCCGCCGCCTGGATCGTCTACCTGGGGCTGCTGGCCACGGTGGCGCTGACGGCCGCGTACGCGATGCGCGCCTGGCTGATGACGTTCTTCGGGGAGCCGCGCGGCTCGTACGAGATCAGGGAGGCGCCGCCGCTGATGTCGTGGCCGGTCGCCGCCCTGGCCGTACCCGCCGCGGTCCTCGGCTTCTTCGGGCTCGGCGCCGCCGAGCTGCGTCCGCACGTGGGCGCGGCGCTGATCGGGCTCGTGTTCCTGCTGCTCGGCGGCGGGGCGGCGTTCCTCGTCTGGAACCGGGATCCGGCGCTCGACCCGGCACGGGTGCTCGGCCCGGCCCGTCCGGCCTTCGCGCGCGCCTTCTACGTCGACGAGGCGTACGCGTACGCCGTCGCCGCGCCGATCAGGGCGCTGGCGCGGCGCGTCGTCGCGTTCGACACGCGGGGGATCGACGCGCTCGCCGTCGGCGCCGCCCGGGGCACGCGGCGGCTGTCCGGGCCGCTGCGGATCCCGCAGAACGGCAACCCGCAGACCTACCTGACCGGGCTGCTCGCCGGAGTCGTCATCATCACGGCCGGAGTGGTGATCTTCCTGTGATCCTCATGCTGATGGCGGCGATCCCGCTCGCGGGGGCCCTGCTCCTGCTCGTCCCGCCGCGCCGCCTCCTGCCCGGCGACACCGCCGTACGCCGGTACGGGCTCGGCGTCTCGGGCGCCACGCTCCTCGCGGCCCTCTACGCGCTCGCCGCGTTCGACTACTCGGCGCCGTCCCGGATGCAGTTCGAGGTCGACCGGGCGTGGGCGCCCGCCATCGGGCTGCGGTTCCACCTCGGCGCCGACGGGATCTCGCTGCCGCTGGTCGTCCTGACCGCGCTGCTGACGTTCCTCTGCTTCGTCCACCTGGTGAGACATCCGCCGGCCGGCGGGTCCGCCCGCCTGCTCACCGCGCTCCTGCTGCTCCTCGAGATCGGCCTGCTCGGCACGTTCGTCGCGCTCGACATGGTGCTGTTCTTCGTGTTCTTCGAGGTCGTCCTGATCCCGATGTACCTGGTGATCGCGCAGTGGGGCGGGCCGGGGCGGCGCGCGGCCGCGTACAAGTTCATCCTCTACACCCTGCTCGGCTCCGGCCTGCTCCTCGCCGGGATGCTGCTGGTCGCGGTGAACGCCGGCACGCTCGACATGACCGCGCTCGCCGCCGGGCACGAGGTCGCCCGCGGCGTCCAGATCGTCGCGTTCCTCCTGATGGGACTGGGCTTCGCGATCAAGGCGCCGATGTGGCCGCTGCACACCTGGCTGCCCGACGCGCACACCGAGGCCCCCACCGTCGGGTCCGTGCTGCTCGCGGGCGTCCTGCTGAAGATGGGCACGTACGGCCTCGTCCGCGTCGCCGTCCCCGCCGCCCCCGAGGGCGCCGAGTTCTGGGCGCCGTACCTCGGCCTGCTCGCGGTGATCGGGATCGTGTACGGGGCGCTCGCCTGCCTCGCCCAGCGCGACCTCAAGCGGATGATCGCGTTCTCGTCCGTCGGGCACATGGGCTTCGTCCTGCTCGGCATCGCCACCCTCACCCCCGTCGGGATCAACGCCGCGCTCTTCGGCAACATCGCGCACGGGCTGATCACCGGGCTGCTCTTCTTCCTCGCCGGCGCGATCAAGGACCGGTACGGGACCGGCGACCTGGACGCGCTCGGCTCCGGCATGCTCGGCAGCGCGCCCCGGCTCGCCTCGTTCCTCACGTTCGCCTCGATCGCCTCGCTCGGGCTCCCCGGCCTCGCGGGCTTCTGGGGCGAGATGCTCGCGCTCGTCGGCGCGTACCGGCCGCACTCCGGGCTGCCGCGCGGGACGTTCATCGCGTTCATGGCCGTCGCCGCGCTCGGCGCCGTGCTGACCGCCGCCTACTTCCTGCGCCTCCTCGCCAAGATCACCCACGGTCCGCGCACCGCCGGGAGCCCGGTCGCGGCGATCAGCGCCCACGAGTACGCGGCGTGGACCCCGCTGATCGCCCTGATCCTGCTGGTCGGGCTCTGGCCCAAGACCCTGCTGGACGTGACCACGGCGCCCGTCCGCGCGCTGTTCGGAGGCGGCTGACATGATCCAGGGCATCGACTACGCGGCGATCGCGCCCCCGCTCATCGTGGCGGTCGCCGCCATCGCGCTCCTGCTCGCCGACGCGTTCGACGTCCCCCGGCGCCTCCTCGGCCTCCTCAGCGGCCTGTCACTCCTGATCGCCCTCGCCGCGGTGATCGTCCTGGGCCGGGGCTCCCGCCGCGCCACGTTCTGCCTCCCCGAGGACCTCCGCGCGAAGGGTCCCCCCTCCTGCTCGTACGTCGCCGACGACTTCACCCTGCTCTTCCAGGGCATCGTGCTGGCCGCCGCCGTGATCGTCGTACTGCTCTCCGCCCGGGAGATCACCGAGGCCCGGATGCCCGCCGGCGAGTACCACTTCCTCCTGATGGCCGCCATCACCGGCGCCCTCACCCTCGTCGCCGCCCGCGACCTGATCCTCCTCGCGGTCGCCCTGGAGACCCTCTCCCTGCCCGTCTTCGCCCTCGTCGCCCTGCGCCGCTACGACGGCGCCGCCACCGAGGCCGCGCTCAAGCTCTTCCTCGTCTCCGTCGTCTCCGCCGCGATCATGCTGTTCGGGATCAGCCTCGTGTACGGCGCCACCGGCGCCATGCACCTCGACCGCGTCGCGCCCGCCCTCGAACGGCTCCCCGCCGACCTCGAACCGGTCGCCGCCGTGGGCATCGTCCTGGTCGTCGCCGGGTTCGGGTTCAAGGTCGCCGCCGTCCCGTTCCACTTCTGGGCGCCCGACGTCTACCAGGGCGCCCCGCTCCCGATCGCCGCGTTCCTCTCCGTCGCGTCCAAGGCCGCCGGCTTCGCCGGGCTCGCGATCGTCCTCGCCCTCGGCTTCCCCGCGTACGGCCACATCTGGGGCCCCGTCATCGCGATCATCGCCGCGGTCACGATGACCCTCGGCAACCTCATGGCCCTCCGCCAGCGCACCGCGATCCGCCTGCTCGCCTGGTCCTCGGTCGCCCAGTCCGGCTACATGATCGCGCCGCTCGCCGTCGGCGCGCACCGCCTCCCCGAGGCCGTCGCCGCCACCACCGCGTACGTCGCCCTGTACGCCGCCATGAACCTCGGCGCGTTCGCCGTCGTCACCGCGTACCGCCGCGGCGCCACCCTGGACGACTTCCGCGGCCTGGCCCGCGACAGCCCCGCCACCGGCGCGGCCCTCGCGTTCTTCCTCATCTGCCTCGCGGGCCTGCCGCCCGGCGTCATGGGCCTCTTCGCCAAAGTGGTGGTCTTCCGCGCCACCGTCGCCGGCGGCGTCACCTGGCTGGCCGTGATCATGGCGGTCAACACCGTCATCGGCCTCTACTACTACCTGGCCTGGGCGGCCCGCCTTTTCGCCGGGACGACCACCGCTCCCACGCCCGACGTCCCCGTCCGGGCCGCCATCGCCGCCACCGCGACCGCCGCCGTCGTCCTCTCCGTGGCGCCCCAGCTCGTCCTGGAGACCGTCCGCTCGGTCACCTGACCGGGGGAACGTTCCGGCAGGTCAACCCGTTGACCCCGATAGCGGACGAACGACGGGGAGGCAGGCGCAAGTGCGGTTCAACGGCGTCAAGACGGCGGCACTGATCGGCGCCCTGTCGGCACTGATGCTGGCCGCCGGCTGGGCCCTCGGCGGCTCCGCCGGGCTCGCCATCGCCCTGATCATCGCCCTGGGCACCAACGGCTTCGCGTACTTCTTCAGCGACCGGATCGCCCTGCGCTCGATGCGCGCCCATCCCGTCGGCGAGGTCGAGGCGCCCGTCCTGTACCGGCTCGTCCGCGAACTGGCCACATCGTCCCGCCAGCCGATGCCGCGGCTCTACATCTCCGAGACGCGGCAGCCCAACGCGTTCGCCACCGGCCGCAACCCGCGCAACGCCGCCGTCTGCTGCACCCGCGGCATCCTGGAGATCCTGACCGAACGCGAACTGCGCGCCGTCCTCGGCCACGAACTGTCGCACGTCTACAACCGCGACATCCTGATCTCCTCGGTCGCCGCCGCGATCGCCACCGTGATCACGTACCTGTCGCACCTGGCGATCTTCCTGCCGATCGGCCGCACCGACGACGACGAGGGCCCCGGCATCCTCGGCGCCCTCCTCATGCTGGTCCTCGGCCCGCTGGCCGCCGCCGTCGTCCAGATGGCGATCAGCCGTACCCGCGAGTTCCAGGCCGACGCCTCCGGCGCCATGCTCACCGGCGACCCCCTCGCGCTTGCCTCCGCCCTGCGCAAGATCGAGGCCGGCACCCGGGCCGCACCCCTCCCGCAGGACCCCGAACTGGCCACCACCAGCTCCCTGATGATCGCCAACCCGTTCCGCGGCGCCGGCATCGGCCGCCTCTTCTCCACCCACCCGTCCACCGACGAGCGGATCGCCCGCCTGGAACGCATGGCCGGCCGCCGCTGACTGTCACCTCAAGGTGCCAACCATGTTCCCCGCGAACCCGCGGGGCCCCGGCACCGTCCTATCCACCGAGAGCGCGCCGGGCTCCCTCAGCGGGGGAGGGAGCCCGGCGCGTTCCCGACGTCACCGGTAGTTGGTGAACTGCAGGGCCACATCGAGGTCCTTGCCCTTCAGCAGCGCGATGATCTCCTGCAGATCGTCCTTCTTCTTCGAGCTGACCCGCAGCTCCTCACCCTGGATCTGGGCCTTGACGCCCTTCGGCCCCTCATCCCGGATGATCTTGCTGATCTTCTTGGCGTTCTCCTGCGAGATCCCCTCCTTGAGGGTCACCCCGATCTTGGAGACCTTGCCGGACACCCGCGGCTCGCCCTCCTCGATCGCCTTGAGCGAGATCCCCCGCTTGACGAGCTTGTCCTTCAGCACGTCCAGCACGGCCA
The DNA here is from genome assembly GCF_040703975.1 of Spirillospora sp. NPDC029432. NCBI lineage: Bacteria > Bacillati > Actinomycetota > Actinomycetes > Streptosporangiales > Thermomonosporaceae > Spirillospora > Spirillospora sp. NPDC029432. The sequence goes on along the minus strand of NZ_JBEZWH010000016.1, from coordinate 137,891 downwards.
GCGCCCGCTCATCGGTGTTCGCCTGGATCTCGATGGCCTCCCCGGACCACTTGATCCCCGCGTCCACGTTCCGGAAGTCGAACCGGTTCGCGACCTCCTTGGCCGCCTGGTTCAGCGCGTTGTCGACCTCCTGCCGATCCAGCTTCGACACAACATCAAATGACGAGTCCGCCATGGCAATCCTTCTCCTGGAGTCCGCCTGCGACCTAGGCGGCACGATCCCGACGGCGCACCGGACCCTCACCCGTCCCGGACGCCCCCATCAGCGTAGCGACCGCCGCCCCACCCCTGCGATGTCACGACCAGTCCCCGCGTCCGCTATTCTTTCCAGTGCCGTCGCAGAGCGACGCCACGGCGGGTTGCCCGAGTGGCCAATGGGAGCGGACTGTAAATCCGTCGGCTTAGCCTACGCAGGTTCGAACCCTGCACCCGCCACACCACGCATAGAGCCCCTGACCAGGGACGATGGTCAGGGGCTCTGTCGTTGCCGGAACCTCTCCACCGCAGCCGGATGCCACCAGAAGCAGCCCCATGTCACTGGTCGCGGACTATACGCGGAATGCAATCCGAAGCGTTTTCGCAGGTCGCTCCCGGAACGGGGAAGGGACCCCGGAGCGCACCGGGTCCCTGCACGGTAGCCGAGCCGACCGCCGCTTGGGCCCGCATTGGGCCCGGCATGGCGCCTACTCGTCGAGCGCATCGCCAATCCGCCTGATGGCCCGGTCCTGCTGGCCCTCGATGCACTTGGCATAGATCTGGAGAAGCACCTTCACGCTGTGCCCGGCCCGTTCGGCCACCTCGGTTGCCGGAACACCGGAGTTGAGCCACAGCGACACGCCCGCATGCCGAAAGTCGTACGGCCGCCGAGCCAGGGGAGAGGCCACTTGAGCAGGCGTGAGCGCCAGAGCCCGAGTCGCCGGACGGCCGCGCACCGCGCGGCCGCCGGCCGACTCTCCGGCTAACGGCGGTCACGGGGTCACGCGCCACCGCCAGCAGAATCGTTAGAGCAGCGGCATCCTCAACGAGGTTGACCCGTGCCATCGTGTCACCCATGAGTAGCGAAGATCCTGTGAGCCGGACGGAGGAGCACCGCCAGGCCGACGGCGAGACTTTCAGTGACGTTGTCCGGCGAATGGGAACGCGTCCGCGCTTGGCCCTCAAGGTGGGTCTCGTCATCATCGCCACCGTGAGCACGGGTATCGCCCTCTTCGAACCGCCTTACGAGTCAGTCCCAGCGATGCTTGTCGGCGTTCCCGTAGCAACATGGCTGATCCGCCGATCCCGCTAGCAGGCAGCGGCGAGGCGCCCAGAATCAAGCCTCCGGCGGGGGCCACCGACTCTGAGAAGCCGGTGTACGTCGTCGCGAGCAAAGAGGTGCCACCCGTAGTGCTGACACGAGCGGGTTGCGCGAGAGAGCCTGCTCTCAGCTGTCAGTGCAGTGTCTTGCGCATGATGTAGTTCAGTCCAGAGAGCTCAGTCTCGGTCTCGCGAACATCGACATAGCCCAGCCTGTGATAGAAGCGATGTCCGGTGATGCTGGCCCCGGTCTCCATGAAGTCATAGCCCTCATCGGCGGCATGCGTTTCGATGTGCAGCATGAGATAACGACCGATCCCCCGTCCGTGCTGGTCAGGGTCGACGAACATCGTGTAGACCTTGTTCCCGTCACGCGAAACAGTCCCCACGAGCTGATCGGCGATCTCAGCTACGTAGACGCTCCGGCTTTGAGACAACTCGATGAAGCGGTCAGGGGTGAAGTGCCTGCACATGCCGTCGATGATGTCGGCTGCGTAGTCGTGGCTGTTCACCTCGCGCAGACAACGCTGGACCAGCCCCGCGACGTTGACCGCATCGAGATCACGGAATGGTCTGACACCAAGATCCGTAGCGTTCCCGCCACCTTGCCGTTCGCTGCTTGTCCCCATCGCCATCCCTGCAAGATAGCCGGGCGAACCACAAAACGACCCCATACCTCCGGGACGGCAGTGGCAGCAGCGCCAGCGGACGCCACCGGTCGTGAGCAGCACCCAGCGCGAGGTCAGAAGGGGAGCGCGAGGCGGGCTGTGATTCCATCGGCTTAGCCCACGCAGGTTCGAACCCTGCACCCGCCACAGCAGCAGAACCGGCCCCTCACCTGTGATTACGCGATGAGGGGTCGTACTCGGCCCGGAACTGCGCGCGGTGCGACTGCGGCAGCGCATCGAAGATCGCGGGCGGATCCTCACCAGGATCCCGCGGCGCGGTCGGCTCCTCGGGCTGGGGCGGGGCATTGAGCCGATCTACCCGGCGATGTCCGCCCGGCAGGAGCGCGACGGCACTGCCTGACCGCCCGCAGGCCCCAGGTTGAGGGCGCCCGCAATGTGACCTGGTTCTGGTGTGGTCATGTGTCCGTGTGTCGGGAGCGGGCCTGGTTGATCTCCTCCTCGTGGCGTACTGCCCAGTCGGCCAGCGCGGACAGCGGTTCCAGCAGCGTGCGGCCGAGCGAGGTGAGGCTGTACGTGACGCTGGGCGGCACCGTTGGGTGCACCTCGCGTCGTACCAGGCCGTCGGTCTCCAGGCCCCGCAAGGTACGGGTCAGCATGCGTTGGCTGATGCCCTCGATGGCGCGGTGCAGTTCGTTGTACCGGTGCGGACGGGTCCCAAGCAGGATCACCAGGAGCATGCTCCACTTGTCGCCCACTCGCCGGAACACGTCCCCGACCGGACATGCGGCCAACTCGTCGGCGGGCACCGGGCGAGGCAGCTCGTGTGCCAGTACCGAAGGAACACCGGTGTGCGTACCGGACATGAAACTGCCTTCTTTCGCCATCCGCCGGGGCGGCCACATGATTCAGACGTTCTGCCTACGAACCTAAGGAGCCATGCCGTGCCGGACCAACCGCCCAAGACGGTCATCATCAGCGGCGGGACCACCGGCATGGGCCGGGCGGTCGCTCTGGAACGGCTGGCCAGGGGCGACCACGTCACCGTGATCGGCAGTAACCGGGCGAGGGGACGCGCACTGCTCGACCGGGCCGCTGGTACGAACCTGCGGTTTCTGCAGGCGGATCTGTCCTCGATCGCTGAAGTCGAACGGGTCGTCACCGACATTTCCGAGCGGCACCAGGCCATCGACGCGCTGGCGCTGTTCGCCAATCGGATCAGTGCCGGATACGCCGGGACCCCGGACGGACTCGAGTACACCTTCGCCCTCTACTACCTGAGCCGCCATCTGCTCGGCCACCGGCTACGCCCACTTCTCGACGCCGCCCCCGACCCCGTGATCGTCAACGTGGCCGGTGTCGGCAACACCGCAGGGAAGATCTTTTGGGACGATCCGCAGCTGACGCGCCGTTATGGCCAGGTGCGCGCCCAGCTCCAGGCCGGCCGGGCGAACGACCTGCTCGGCGTCGCGTTCGCCGGCCAGGCGGGGAGCAAGGCCCGCTACATCCTCTACCATCCGGGATTCACCCGCAGCGGAGCCGACGCCCACCCGAACCCGCTCGTGCGGAACGCGATCAGACTGCTCGCGAGGTTCTTCGCCCGCCCCGTCGCCGACGCGATCCGGCCGATCGTCGACTGGATCGACCACCCGCCCGCGGGCGCGCTGTCCGCGTTCGACCGCGGCAAGCCCGTCGACCTGTCCCTGAAGACCTTGAACCCTGACGACGCCGCCCGTCTCGCCGCCTACACGCAAGACCTGTTGCGCAGCCGTGGCCACACCTCTTGACCGGCCAAGAGGTCCCTAGCCGCCTGGCATGAGTTTCAGTGCGCCGTGGGGGACGCTGACGCCCAACGCCGTGGGAACGAGCACCGCGAGCGCCCCGAGCAGGCTCGCCGGCAGCAGGGTCGTGGTGGGTGCGTCGATGGCCATGGCGATGAGAAGTACGTAGATCATGGCCAGGGCTCCGGCGACGGCGGAGGAGACGAGCAACTTGGTGAGCAGGCGTCCGCTCTTCGCCGCCATTTCTCCGGCGACGCCGGCCGGCAGGAAGAGCAGCGGGATCATGGCGACGCCTGCCGCGCCGGCGAGCAGCACCAGGAAGGGGCCTGCCAAGGGACCGCCGGTGTCCGCGTCGGTGACGAGGGCGTACGCGATCAGGGCGGCGTAGGCGGCGACGCCCTGCACGGTGAACGCCAGGCAGGCCACCAGCGAACCGGTCAGGTGCCCGCCGACCCTTGCGAACATGGCGTTCTCCCCTGGTCGCGGCCGTGAAATGCGTGGATTGTGATCGTATCGGGCCTTTGGGTGGTCGGTGGCTGCCCGCCGTCCTTGATCAGGTGGAGACTGTGGGGCATGGAGTTCTTCTGTTACCACCGTGATCGGCCCGGTTCGATGGCGCTGCGCCGGGAGTTGCAGGAGGAGCACTGGTCGTACATGGACCGGTTCGAGAAGGAGATGATCGCTCGCGGTCCGACGCTCGTGGACGACGGTGAGACGGCCACCGGCAGCGTGCACATCGTCGATCTGGCGGATCCCGCCGCGGCGCGGGCGTTCGCGTTCGAGGAGCCCAACTACCAGGCCGGCGTGTACCGGGACGTGCTGCTGCGGCGGTGGCGGAACCTGCTGGGACGCACGATGTGGGAGTTCCCCGGCGGACGGGACGGCGGTGACCGTTACCTCGTGCTCGGGTTCGGAGAAGGGGAGGCCGTCGATCTGGAGGCGCCGGGCGATCGGGACGAGCTGATCGCGTACGGGCCGCTGCTGTCCGACGACGGCGGCACCTGGGTCGGGACGGCCGCGCTGGTCAGGGCGCCCGGGGTGGACGCGGCGCGGGGCGTCCTGACCGTGGAGCGGTACGCCGGTGTCGAGGTCCACGAGTGGGCGTTCGGCGGGCGGTCGTGAGGGTGTGAAGAAGCCCCTGACCGGCAGGTCAGGGGCCGGCGGGCTCAGGAGTGGTCGCGGGTCCAGAGGGTGATGAGTTCGTCCGTTTCGGCGGATTGGGCGGCGATGCTCTTCTGCTCGTGGTCGACCTGGATGCCGACGGGGCGCAGGTCGAGGGCGGGGCCGGGGCGGTACCAGTAGACCTGGGGGGAGATGGCCTTCTCGCCCTTGTCGAAGTGGGTGCGGGTGAGGGCCTGCATCGCCTCCATGGCGGCGAAGAGGTGGGTGCCGCCGATCTCGTGGAAGACGAGGTACTCGGGGACCGGGAACGACACCAGCGCGCCGTAAGGGGCGGGGCCGAGGTGGCGGGGCAGGGCGTGGACGTGGGCGCCGATGTAGCGGTGCGTCTCGCCGATGTGCGAGATCGGGACGTCCCAGATCTCGTCGGTCTTGACGTAGTGCGGCTCCTTCTCGATCGAGGCGCGCACGGCGGCGGCGAAGATCTCGGCCTCGGGCCTGGAGCCGATCGAGGAGCGGTTCAGCGGCATGATCGAGTCGGGGTAGTCGACGACGACCGTTTCGAGGAGGCCGGGGGCGAGGGGGCGGTTGACCAGGGCGTCGCGCATGCCGGGGGCGGCGTTGAGGTCCTCCTCGGTGTAGAGGCGCACGCGGAGGCGCTCCTCGGCGAGGAGGCGGTCGATCTCGGAGTGCTCCTCGGCGCGCTGGGCCGTCTCGATGTTCCTGACGAAGCCCCGGACGAAGGCGGCGGCGTGCTCGGGGAGCTCCGCGCGGGGGTTGCGGCCGGCGAACGCGCGCCACTCGCCGATGTCCAGGGGGCCGGTGGTGCCGCCGGGGAGGGTGACGACGAGCCTTTCCGGTGTTTGCAGCGCGGCCTGGTACCCCCTTTCGGCGAAGGCCTGGACGAGCGCGTCTCCGATGATGTCCATCGTTCTCCTGTCTTGATCGGGATATCGGCCTTGGACTCTCGCGCCCCCGGCGAGGTTCCGCTGAGATAGACCTTTGTGCGTGCTGGTGACTTGCGCTACCGAGGCGACGCCCGGGTCGGTGAACGAGGACTTCGTGGTGGTGGGGCCGCACTGGGCGGTCGTCCTGGACGGGGCGACGCCGCGGCCGGGGATCGACTGCGGGTGCGCGCACGGGCCCGGGTGGCTCGTCCGGCGGCTGGGCGGTGAGCTGGCGGTACGGCTCTCCGGGGACGGGACGCTGGCCGATGCGCTGGCGTCGGCCATCAAGGCCGTACGGGACCTGCATCCCGAATGCGATCTCGACAACCCGGACAGCCCCTCGGCGACCGCGGCGATGGTGCGGTGGGGCGAGCGCGTGGAGTGGCTGGTCCTGGCCGACTCGCCGGTCCTGCTGGATTCGGGGGACGGGGTGCGCGTCGTCCGGGACGACCGGGTCGACCGGCTGCCCAGCTATACGGCGGCGGCCGTACGGGAGGCGCGAAACAGCGCGGACGGCTTCTGGGTGGCGAGCACCAGGCCCGAGGCCGCGTACGAGGCGCTGGCGGGCGAGGCGTCCGGTGTGAGGCGGGTGGCCCTGCTGAGCGACGGCGCGTCCCGTCTGGTGGAACGGTTCGGGCTCATGGAGTGGAGCGGCCTGCTCGAACTCCTGGACGGCGAGGGCCCGGAGGAGCTGATCCGGCGCACCCGGGCCGCCGAGGCGGCGGGCGGCGACTTCCCGCGGGGAAAGCGGTACGACGACGCCACGGCGGTCCTGGTGCGTCTCGGCGGGTGAACTCAGGCGGGGTTGCGGGCGGGAGCGATGTGCGGCCACCAGGCGTGCAGGTCCTCGGGGAGGTGCATGCCGTCGAGGGTGAGGGAGCCGGGGAGCATCGGGTAGCGGCGGCCGGCCGGGAACTGGCGCTCGTACGAGGGCGGGTCGAGGACGACGACGCGGGTGCCGTTCACGGCGGGGATGTCGGCCGGGACGCCCTCGTTGTAGATCCACTCGCCGTGCGCGTCCACCAGGTTCCACGGGCTGGTGATGACCGGCCGGCCGGGCGGGGTCTCGGCGTCCAGGAAGCAGTTGACGATCTCGGGGGCGGGCGGGGTGCCGGGCAGGCCGCCGGGACGGCCGATGAGGGCGCCCGCCAGGAGGGTGTGCAGCTGGAAGTTGTCGCCGATGCCGCCGATCGTCACGGTCCAGCCGTGCTGGGTGGCACGGTCCAGGACCAGCAGGCGCTCGCCGTCGAGGACGCGCAGGAGGCCGGCCACCCAGCCCATCTGCTCGCAGTGCCCGGCCAGCCGCCGGACGAGCGCGGCGCGCCCCTCCCGGTCGGCGACGCCGGACCGCAGCTCCGCCGACTTCGACAGCATCGTGTTGGCGCTGAGGGCGAACCGCTCCATCGAGAACCACGACAGCATCGCGCCCACCGGGTCCGGCAGGTGCGGCCCGATGGTGTCGACGATCTGCTGGGACGGCTGGTCGGCGCTCGGGTCGGGCGGGTTTCCGGCGCCGGCCTTCTCCCACGCCTCGGCGAACGCGACGCTCGCCTCCGCGACTTCCAGCGTCTTGTTCAGGACGGGCTCGTCGACCGCGAAGGTCGTGGCGCCCATCTCCACCCAGGAGCCCGCCATGATCGCGAGCCAGCAGCCGAGGTTGGGCGGCGCGGCGGCGATGCCCTCGCCCATCTTCATCATCGCCAGGTTCAGCACGACCGGCGGGAGGTCCTGCGACTCGCGCATGACCTGCGGCATCAGGTCGCTGAACGCCTGGTCCTCGGCCGTCGCCGCGCGGACCATGGCGTGCACCCGCTGGAGGAATTGATCGTTCATGGGGGATCACCTTCGCACAGGGCGGGGTGACCGGGCGCGTTCCTCGAACTTGATTCTAGAATTGTTCCCATGGACTCACAGGACTTCGCCGACGTGCTGGCGGCCGTGCGCGCCTTCGTCCGGGACCGGGTGGTCCCGCGCGAGGAGGAGATCGAGGAGACCGACGCGATCCCGGAGGAGATCCGGCAGGCCGCGCGGGAGATGGGGCTGTTCGGGTACGCGCTGCCCGAGGAGTACGGCGGGCTCGGGCTCGCGCTGAGCGAGGAGGTGCGGCTCTGCTTCGAGATCGGGTACGCGAGCCCCGCGTTCCGGTCGATGTTCGGCACCAGCAACGGCATCGCCGGGCAGGTGCTGGTGAACGCGGGCACGCCCGAGCAGCGCGGGAGCTGGCTGCCGCGGCTGGCGTCCGGCGAGGTCGTCGGCGCGTTCGCGCTCACCGAGGCCGAGGCCGGCTCCGACCCGAGCACGCTGACCACCACGGCCCGGCGGGACGGCGGCGAGTACGTCATCGACGGCGCCAAGCGGTTCATCACCAACGCCCCCGAGGCCGACGTGTTCATGGTCTTCGCCCGGACGGGCGGCGCCGGCGCGCGCGGCATCTCCACGTTCCTCGTGGAGCAGGGCACCCCGGGCCTGACGGTCGGCCCGGCCGACGACAAGATGGGCCAGCGCGGCGCCCACACCGCCGAGGTGTTCTTCGACGGCGTGCGCGTCCCCGCGGCCGCGATGGTCGGCGAGGAGGGCACCGGCTTCCGTACCGCCATGGCCTCGCTCTCCCACGGCCGGCTGAGCATCGCGGCCGTCTGCGTCGGGCTCGCGCAGCGGATCCTCGACGAGACCGTCGCGTACGCCCGCGAGCGCTCCCAGGGCGGCAGCAGGATCGGCGACCACCAGCTGATCCAGGGACTCATCGCCGACTCCCAGACCGAGCTGTTCGCCGGCCGCTCGATGGTGCTGGAGGCGGCGCGCGCGTACGACGCGGGCGAGGACACCAGGCTCGGCCCGTCCTGCGCCAAGTACTTCTGCTCGGAGATGGTCGGCCGCGTCGCCGACCGGGCCGTCCAGGTGTACGGCGGCATGGGCTACATGCGCGGCGTCGCCGTGGAGCGCTTCTACCGGGACGTCCGCCTCTTCCGCATCTACGAGGGGACGAGCCAGATCCAGCAGCTGGTCATCGCCCGGAACCTGCTGCGCTGACCGCCGCCGGAAGGCAGGGGCTAATCGATTTCGCATGTGGTTCCCGGAGCATGTATGGTTCTACTGCGCGAACGACGCAAGCCCCTTTAGCTCAGTCGGCAGAGCGTCTCCATGGTAAGGAGAAGGTCTACGGTTCGATTCCGTAAAGGGGCTCGGCAGCGCGAAGGCCGTCCGGAGATCCACAGAGATCCCGGGCGGCCTTCGATCGTTCCCGGCGGTCACCGGTGGCGGGAGGCCGCGGGGCGGCGGCGGGCGGATTCGCCCCGCTCCGTCGCTTCGTGATACCGTCCACCCGGTCCCAGCGGACGATTCCCAGGTCATCGGCCCAGCCCGGTATCCTGGGACGCGGTACGCATCGACCGGCACCCGGCGCCGGATCCGGGCAGGATCCGTCCGATCAAGACCCGGATCCTCGTGATTCCAGGCTCCGGTGAAGTTCCGGTATCCTTGCAATCCGGTCCACACCGACCATCACGGCGGGGTAGCTCAGTCAGGCAGAGCAAGCGGCTCATAATCGCTGTGTCGCCGGTTCAAGTCCGGCCCTCGCTACTACTCGATCCTCTCGCCCCGACAGGGGCGAGAGGGCTGGGTAAGAAACGCCGGCCCACCCTTCGGGGGCGGCCGAGTATGTCCAAGTCCCTAGTCAGAAAGGCACTCCATCGTGGCTGCCACCGACGTACGGCCGAAGATCACGCTGGCCTGCCAGGAGTGCAAGCACCGCAACTACATCACGCGGAAGAACCGGCGCAACGACCCGGACCGCCTGGAGATCAAGAAGTACTGCCCCAACTGCCGCACCCACCGCGCGCACCGCGAGACCCGCTAGTCCCGTTCCGCGGCTCCGCAGTTGGTGATGGCGTGGCGGCGCGTGCCGCCGTCGGCCGCTTCTTCGCTTGCCACTCGATCAGCCCGTTCTCGCACCACCCGCGAGGACGGGCTGAACGTCGTTCTGTTACCGTCCGTCCAGACTGGAACGACGAGCTCGGGCGCGGGCGAGCGGGTCCGAGGCCCGGCCCCCTGCCCCGTTCGACCGTGGAGGGACGGACTTCATGCCACTCAACCGTGATTTCATCGGGCGGAGCTTCCCGCCCACCGACCCGTACGAGGTCAGCCGGGTGAAGATCCGGGAGTTCGCGGACGCGATCGGCGACGGCAACCCGATCTACCGCGACGCGGAGGCGGCGAAGGCCGCCGGGCACCCCGACGTGATCGCCCCGCCGACCTTCCCGATCGTGGTCTCGCTCGGCAACGCGGGCCTGGCCGACCCCGAACTCGGGCTCAACTACGCGATGGTCGTGCACGGCGAGCAGCGGTTCGAGTACACCCGCCCGCTGCGCGCCGGGGACGTCGTCACCTGCACGTCGACGATCACCGAGATCAAGTCGATCGGCAACAACGAGAAGATGGTCCTGGAGACCGACGTCAAGACGGTCGAGGGCGAGCTGGTCTGCAAGACGTACAACACGATCGTGGAGCGGGGGGCCTGATGACCGCCAAGGTGAGCTACGCCGACGTCGAGGTCGGCACCGAGATCCCCGCCCAGACGTACAAGGTGGACCGGGCGAACCTGGTGATGTACGCGGGCGCCTCCGGCGACTTCAACCCGATCCACTGGCGCGAGTCGTTCGCGAAGCAGGTCGGCCTGCCGGACGTCATCGCGCACGGCATGTTCACGATGGCGCAGGGCGGCCGGTTCGTCACCGACTGGGCGGGCGACCCGGGCGCCGTGGTCGACTACGGGGTACGGTTCTCCTCGCCGGTCGTGGTGCCCGACGAGGGCGGCGCGACCCTGGAGATCAGCGGCAAGGTGGAGGAGAAGCTCGACGACAACAAGGTCGTCGTCGCGCTGACCGCCCGGTCGGGCGAACAGAAGGTCCTCACGCGCGCCAAGGCCGTCGTCCGGCTCGCCTGAGGACGCCAGGGCCCCGATCGCGCGGGCCCGGGACGCGCCGGCGGCGTCCCGGCCCGCGCGGTCACGCGCGCACGGGAGGGGAAGACCACGTGGCGGTGTTCGCTGAAGAGGTGAACCTGGCCGGATACACCACGCTGCGGCTGGGCGGCCCGGCCCGGCGGTTCGTGGAGGCGACGACCGAGGCCGAGCTGGTCGGCGCGGTCCGCAAGGCCGACGAGGACGGCGAGCCGGTACTGGTGCTCGGCGGCGGCAGCAACCTGGTGGTGTCGGACGACGGCTTCGCCGGGACGGTCGTGCGGGTCGCCACCCGCGGCGTCGAGCGCGCCGCCGGCGAGGGCGGCCGGATGTTCGTCCGCGTCCAGGCGGGCGAGGAGTGGGAGCCGTTCGTCGCGCGCTGCGTCGAGGAGGGCCTGGCGGGCGTCGAGTGCCTGTCGGGCATCCCGGGACGGGTCGGCGCGACCCCCATCCAGAACGTCGGCGCGTACGGCCAGGACGTCAGCGAGACGATCGTCAGGGTCCGCGCCTACGACCGCGAGGCCCGCAAGGTCGTCACGCTCGACCGCGCGGCGTGCGCGTTCACGTACCGCAACAGCGCCTTCAAGGGGAACGACCGCTACGTCGTCCTGGAGGTCGTCTACGCCCTCCACGAGGCCGAGGACTCGCAGCCCGTCGCGTACGCCGAGCTCGCCCGCACGCTGGGCGTCCGGCCGGGCGACCGGGTGCCGCTGAAGGAGGCCCGCGAGGCCGTCCTGGAGCTGCGCCGCGGCAAGGGCATGGTCCTCGACCCGGCCGACCCCGACACGCGCAGCGCCGGATCGTTCTTCACCAACCCGATCCTGGACGCGAAGGGCCTCGCCGAGCTGGAGCGCCGCGTCGCCGAACGGCTCGGCCCCGACGTGTCGTTCCCCCGGTACGCCGAGAGCCCGGGGGCGGACGGCGAGCCGCGCACCAAGACCTCCGCCGCCTGGCTGATCGACCGGGCCGGGTTCGCCAAGGGCCACGCGCGCGGCCCGGTCCGGATCTCCGGCAAGCACACGCTCGCGCTCACCAACCCGGGCGGCGCCCGTACGGACGATCTGCTCGCGCTCGCCCGCGAGGTGCGCGACGGCGTGCGCGAGGCGTTCGGCGTCGAGCTGGTGAACGAGCCCGTCCTCGTCGGCGTCCGCCTCTGACCGCGGGGCCGCGCCGACCGGCCCCGGCCCCCGCCACCTGCGGCTGCTCCGGCGAATGAACTTATGCCGCCGCGACGGCCGTGACGTGGGATGTTTTCGGCGGCGCGCGCGTTCCGTAGCGCGGATCCGGCGCGCATCATTGGGGCGAGGGACCCTTTGCGCACACGGCTTCCGCCGTGGGGGCCGTGGGAGGGCCCCGGTGGGGCGGACCATGACCGTGGCCATTCCGCGTGAGCAGCGGGGGCTGGGACTGCGGCCTCAGCTGAGCGACGAGGTCGCGTCGCGCATCAGAGAAATGATCATGGACGGGCGGGTGCGGCCGGGGGAGTACCTCCGGCTGGAACGGCTGGCGCTGGAGTTCGGCATCAGCGTCACGCCCGTCCGCGAGGCGCTGCAGTCGCTGCGCAGCGAGGGCTTCGTGCACCTGGAGCCGCGCCGCGGCTTCGTGGTCACCCCGCTGTCGCGCCAGGACGTCGGGGACCTCTTCTGGGTGCAGGCGGCCATCGCCGGGGAGCTGACGGCCCGCGCGGCCGCCCGCATGACCGCCGACCGGCTGGCCGCGCTCGCCGACACCCAGGCGGGCCTGGAGCGGGCGGCCGCCGCCGGCCGGGCCGACCTGGCCGAGGAGCGCAACCACGCCTTCCACCGGTCGATCAACCTGGCCGCCGGGTCGGCCAAGCTCGCCTGGACGCTGGCCGCGGTCGCCCGGTACGTCCCGCGCGGCCTGTACGGGCGCGTCCCCGACTGGCCGGGGTCCGCCGCCCGCGACCACCGGCTGATCCTGGCCGCGCTGCGCGCCGGCGACCCCGCCGCGGCCGGCGCCGAGATGCGCGCGCACATCGTCCGGTCGGGCGAGCTGGTGATCGCGTACCTGGAGCGCCGCGGCATGTGGGGCGGCGCGCCCGACACCTAGTAGCGGCCGCCGTACCGCCGCGCCCGGCTAGGCGCGCTCCCAGTCGTCCACACCCGCCAGCAGGCGCCGCCGCACCTCGTCGGGGGCCGCCGAGCCGCGGATCGACTGGCGGGCCAGCTCGGCCAGCTCCGCGTCGCCGAACGCGTGCTCGGTACGCGCCAGCTCGTACTGCCGCGCCAGCCGCGAACCGAACAGCAGCGGGTCGTCGGCGCCCAGCGCCATCCGCGCGCCCGCCTCGTACAGCGCCCGCAGCGGCACGTCGGCCGCCGTCGCCGCCACGCCCAGGCCGACGTTCGAGGCGGGGCACACCTCCAGCGTCACCTCGCGGTCCACGATCCGGGCCAGCAGCCGCGGGTCCTCGATCGCCCGCACGCCGTGCCCGAGCCGGTCGGCCGACAGCGTCTCCAGGCACTCCCGGACGCTCGCCGGCCCGAGCAGCTCGCCGCCGTGCGGCACCGACAGCAGGCCGCCGCGCCGCGCGATCCGGAACGCGCCCTCGAAGTCGTACGCCCGGCCCCGGCGCTCGTCGTTCGACAGCCCGAAGCCCACGACCCCGCGGTCGGCGTACCGGACGGCCAGCCGCGCCAGCGTCTTGGCGTCCAGCGGGTGCCGGGTCCGGTTGGCCGCGATCACCACGCCGATCCCGACCCCGGTGGCCTCGCTCGCGTCCCGAACGGCGTCCAGCACCAGCTCGACGGTCGGGGTCAGCCCGCCGAACCGCGCCGCGTACCCGCTCGGGTCCACCTGGATCTCCAGCCAGCCCGACCCCTCGGCCGCCTCGTCCTCGGCGGTCTCCCGAACGAGCCGCCGCAGGTCGCCGGGGGTGCGCAGGACGGAACGGGCGATGTCGTACAGCCGCTGGAACCGGAACCAGCCGCGCTCGTCGGTGGCCCGCAGCCGGGGCGGCCAGTCCTCGACCAGCGCGTCCGGCAGGTGCACCTCGTGCTCGGCCGCCAGCTCCACCAGCGTGGAGTGCCGCATCGAGCCGGTGAAGTGCAGGTGCAGGTGCGCCTTCGGCAGCGCGGCCACATCGCGCGGCCGGCCCTGGCCGGCGGGCCGCGGGCGGGCTGAATCGTGGCGGTCGTGGCGGTCGTGGCGGGGTGCAGCGAGACGGGCCTCCATGACCTAATGCTGCCGGATGGCGACGGAGTGCGGGCGTCCGGCTCACCAGGATCATCAGTCCGGGCCATGAACGATGGTCCGCCGCGGCCATGCGCGCCCCGTCCGTCCGGCCCGGATGTCCCGGTCCACCTGGGCTCGCGAAGTCTCCCGGAAAAACTTCTGGAACCCGTGCAACCCCGCTCCGTGGCCGCGCGTATACGAGGGGCGCAAGAGAGTTCAGAGGGCAGAAGGGAACACGAGGAATGATTTCGCTCAAGGCCGCCGTGATCGCCGCCTCCGCCGTCGGGGCCGTCGCCGCCGGCGGTGTCACGTGGGCCTCGGTCGCCCAGCCGGAGGCCGCTCCCGTGTCGGCCAACGGCCAGCTGCCCGACGCCGTCAAGAAGGCGAAGCCGTCGGCGCCCGCCGTGCCGACGCCGACCTGCGTGCCCGCCTCGGACCTCGCCAAGAAGGGCGAGCAGGCCGCGCGGAAGGGCGCCGGCGACCTGCCGGACGTCAAGGGCCAGCTCCCCTCCAAGAACCAGGTGCAGGTGCCGGGGGCCGAGGTTCCCGCCAAGCCGGACGCGAGGCTCCCCGAGGGCAAGCTGCCCAAGGGGGAACTGCCCAAGGCCGAGCTGCCCCCGTGCCCGGAGACCGGCGCCGGTGACAACGCGCGCAAGCCGGGCGCGAAGCTGCCGGAGGCGAAGAAGCCGGAAGTGAAGGTTCCCGCCGTCACCGCCCCCGACTGTGCCAAGCTGGCCCCGGCCGTCGAGGTCGGCGGCCCGGTGGAGCGGGCGATCATGCTGCCCAAGGGCCTCAAGTACGCCTCCGCCACCAAGGCCCCCAAGGAGCTGCGGGCGAAGAACATCTGCGCCGTGACGCAGAAGTGGGTCTCCCGCGCCGGCTCCACCGGCTGGATCACGGTCGAGCGGATCCAGGCCCCGGCCGGCATGGAGGGCCAGCGGCTCCGGCAGGCGCTGAAGCTGCCCCAGGGCGGCAAGACCACGAACGTCAACGGCGCCGTGGTGTGGCAGGCCCCCGCCGGCCAGAGCGGCGTGCTGGTCGCCTCCCCGGACGGCGGCGCGCTGTTCGTGAACGGCAGCCCGGTCTACCAGGGCGGCCTGCAGGACCTGGCCACCAAGATCGCCCAGACCGCCAAGTAGAGACACCAGGGGGTGCCCCGACCGGCATCGGGGCACCCGCGCCGCAGATCTTCGAACCGCAGGTTCTCCAAGTGAAGAGCGGCCGTGGCGGGGTGGCCCCTGCGCGGGGGGCCACCCGCCGACCCGGTCGGCCGTACCCGTAACCCTCCCAGCCGGACGGAGCACAGTGGGGCGTCGAGACGAGAAGTCGTTCGCCGAGTTCGTTGCGGCGCGCGGTAGCGCGCTGCTGCGGACCGCGTCATTGCTGTGCGGTGCCCACCAGGACGCGGAGGACATCCTGCAGAGCGCTCTGGAGAAGGCGTACCGCCACTGGGGGCGGCTGGATCCCGACAGCGATCCCGAGCCGTACGTGCGCCGCATCCTCGTCAACCTCGTGATCAGCAGATCGCGGCGGTGGAAGGTGCTCAAGGAGATCTACATGGCCAGCCCGCCGGAGCTGCCGGGCTCGTCCGCGACGCACGCGGTCGAGCTGCGGGGCACCCTGATGGAGGAACTGCGCAGGCTCGGCCCGCGGCAGCGGGCGGTGCTGGTGCTGCGCTTCTGGGAGGACCTCTCGGAGGCCGAGACCGCGCGGGTGCTCGGCTGCTCGGTCGGCACCGTCAAGAGCCAGGCGTCCCGGGGGCTCGCCAGACTCCGGGAGCGTCTCGACACCAACCTGGCGCCGATGGGGAGCTGAGCGATGGATCTGGAGAGTGAGCTGCGCGAGGCCATGGCCGAACGGGTGGCCGGGGCGGAGGCTCCGCCGTCGCTCGTCGCGGACGTCCGCCGCAGGCACCGCCGCCGGCAGACCCGGATCCGGGTGACGGTCGGCGTCGCGGCCGCCGCCGTCGCGGTGGCGGTGGTGGCGCCGGGCTACCAGTCGTTCCGGGCCGACCCGGTGGGGTCGAACGGGCGGCCGGACGATCCTGGCGGGAAGTCCGCGCCGCCTGCCTCGCCGGGGCCGACCGTGTCGGGACTGCCCAAGTCGGCCGCGCCGGCGCCGGGCAAGTCCGGCAAGGACGGCAGGCCGGCGGGGGAGGACCCCGCCGAGCGGGGCGGCGAGCCGTCCAAGGGCGGGATCGCGGGGATCAAGGTGCCCGCCTGGGTGACGTTCCTGCCGACCGGGCTCAAGGCGGAGGCGCCCTGCGCCGCCGGCACCGAGAACGGCGCCAGGACCACCACCTGCCGCTGGCGCGGCCCGGCCGGCTGGGTGGAGATCAGGCTGGTGCGCGGCTCCGGCCTGGGCGGCCCTGAGGACCTGATGAAATCCCCGGGCGTGCCCCGTCCCGCCTCGGTACGGGGCGAACGCGCGATCACCGCCGACCGGCCCGACTCCGGCCGCCAGATCGCCTGGATGGAACGCCCCGGCCTGGGCGTCGTGGTCGCGGCCGGCGGCGGCACGCGCGACCAGCTGATGCGGATCGCCGAGGGCGTCCGCCCCTGACCGGCGGCTCCCGCCGTACGCCCGGAACATTCGATTCCGTCGCTATCGCGGACGGGGAACCGGCGCCCAGGTGAGGGCATGCCAAGGGGCGGGCGCCCTCACCTGGGTCCTCGGGGGGCGTCCGACGCCCCCCGAGCCTCTCGGCGAGCGTCAGTGCGCCTCTGCGAGCAGCTTGGCGACGCGGGACACGCCCTCGACGAGGTCGTCGTCGCCCAGCGCGTACGACAGGCGGAAGTAGCCCGGGGTGCCGAACGCCTCGCCCGGCACCAGCGCCACCTCGGCCTCCTCCAGGATCAGCGAGGCCAGCTCCACCGAGGTCTGCGGGCGCTTGCCGCGGATCTCCTTGCCGAGCAGCTCCTTGACCGACGGGTAGACGTAGAACGCCCCCTCCGGCTCGGGGCACACCACGCCCGCGATCTCGTTCAGCATCCGGACCATCGTCTGCCGGCGCCGGTCGAACGCCGTGCGCATCTCCGCGACCGCCGTCAGGTCGCCCGACACCGCCGCGAGCGCGGCGGCCTGCGAGACGTTCGCCACGTTGGACGTGGCGTGCGACTGCATGTTCGCGGCGGCCTTCACCACGTCCTGCGGGCCGATCAGCCAGCCCACCCGCCAGCCGGTCATCGCGTACGTCTTGGCGACGCCGTTCAGCACCAGCGTGCGGTCGGCCAGCTCCGGCACCACGACCGGCATCGAGTGGAACTCCGCGTCCCCGTACACCAGGTGCTCGTAGATCTCGTCCGTGATCACCCAGAGCCCGTGCTCGTCGGCCCAGCGGCCGATCGCCTCGATCTGGTCGCGGCTGTACACCGCGCCGGTCGGGTTGGACGGCGACACGAACAGCAGCACCTTGGTGCGGTCGGTGCGCGCCGCCTCCAGCTGCTCCACGCTCACCCGGTAGCCGGTGGTCTCGTCGGCGACCACGTCCACCGGCACCCCGCCGGCCAGCTTGATCGACTCGGGGTAGGTGGTCCAGTACGGCGTCGGGACCAGCACCTCGTCGCCCGGGTCGAGCAGCGCCGCGAACGCCTCGTACACGGCCTGCTTGCCGCCGTTGGTGACGAGCACCTGCGCCGCCGAGACCTGGAAGCCGGAGTCGCGGGCGGTCTTGTCGGCGATGGCCTGCTTCAGCTCGGGGAGCCCGCCGGCCGGCGTGTACTTGTGGAACCGCGGCACGGAGCACGCCTCGACGGCGGCCTGGACGATGTAGTCCGGCGTCGGGAAGTCGGGCTCGCCCGCGCCGAAGCCGATGACCGGGCGGCCCGCAGCCTTCAGCGCCTTGGCCTTGGCGTCGACGGCCAGCGTGGCGGATTCGGAGATCGCGGCGATGCGCTTGGAGATGCGAGGTCGGTCGATGCTCATGGCTCTATCGTTACAGACGCCGTGCGGTGAGTTCAGCCGGATGCGCCCCTGGTGGGAGTGGGCTTTCCGACGCACCGGAGAGGTCTTCCGGGCTTCCGGTTCGACGCGGGGGCGTTCGGCAACGTAGACTCTGCCACCTAGTGACGCGACATCGGCATACGGTCATGTCCGCGAAAGGTCGTATCCTGGTCACGTCACGAGTGAAGGGCAGTGGCTCAATTGGCAGAGCTCCGGTCTCCAAAACCGGCGGTTGGGGGTTCGAGTCCCTCCTGCCCTGCGAGGTGCGGTGCGTGCACCCGTACCGGCTCACGCGTGTCATCGGCGTGGAACACATGGCACGCCGTCATGGCAGGCGTCGGCGCGGGACCGCGCGACAACCACTGGGTGGTTGAACACGACCTATGAGGTGAACGGCGGCACAATGGCGACTGAGACGCGCGGCGAGGCCGCGGCCAAGGACGAAGGCAAGGGGAAGCCCGCGCGCAAGCGGACCTCTCCGGCCCTCTTCGTGCGCCAGGTGATCGCCGAACTTCGCAAGGTCATCTGGCCCACCCGGCGTGAGCTCATCATGTACACCACGGTCTCCCTGGTGTTCGTGCTGATCATGATGGGGATCGTCTCGGGACTCGACTGGGCCTTCCAGAAGGGCGTCTTCTGGGTCTTCGGCTGACGCGCCGTACCCGGCCACGCCGGACGGCCCGGACGACCTGAACGTCCCGCTCCATACCGTTCCACCACCGGCGGCGTACGCCCCGCCCCGCAAGATCTTCATTCGCAGTCCGTACGACAGAAAGAGTCATCGTGTCCGAGCCCTCTCAGCCCAACGACGAGGCCGTCGACGAGGCCGTCTCCGCTGCGGCTGCTGCGGCCGAGCCCGCGGGCGACGCCGACCAGGCCGACGCGGAGACCGCCGCCGAGGCCGGGGCCGAAGGCGGCGAGTTCGACGGCGCCGGCGACGGCGACGACACCGTGCCCGGCGACGCGGCGGAGACCGCCGACCTCGCCGCGGCCGTCGAGGGCGAGGACGCCGAAGACTCGGAGGACTCGGAGGACGCGGACGCCGAGGAGGGCGAGGAGGCCGCGGCGCCCCCGGCCGACCCGTACGCGGACTTCAAGATGCAGCTCCGGCTCCAGCCGGGCGACTGGTACGTCGTGCACTCCTACGCGGGGTACGAGAACCGGGTCAAGACCAACATCGAGACCCGGACCCAGACCCTGAACATGGAGGACTACATCTTCCAGATCGAGGTCCCTCAGCACGAGGTGACCGAGATCAAGCAGGGCAAGCGGCAGAAGGTCAACGAGAAGGTCCTGCCGGGCTACATCCTGGTCCGGATGGAGCTCACCGACGAGTCGTGGGCCGCGGTCCGCAACACCCCCGGTGTCACCGGCTTCGTCGGCCTGCTCAACAAGCCGTCCCCGCTGAGCCTGGACGAGGTCGCCAACCTGCTGGCCCCCGAGCCGGAGGAGCAGGTCAAGACCAAGGAGCAGCAGTCCAAGGCCGCGGTCCCGGCCGTGGACTTCGAGGTCGGCGAGTCCGTCACCGTCATGGACGGCCCGTTCGCCACCCTCCCCGCCACCGTGAACGAGATCAACGCCGAGCAGCAGAAATTGAAGGTCCTGGTTTCGATCTTCGGCCGCGAGACGCCGGTGGAGCTGTCCTTCAACCAGGTCTCCAAGATCTGACCGGACACGGTCTGAGCAGCACGTACCCTGGGTAGGTGCTCCCCGCGCGAGCGGGACGCGAGTTTCAGTGATCCCTACACGGCGGACGAGTCCCGCCGCCGTGTTGCCCGCCGGGCGGGAGTCGGGGTCGCCATCAAACGGGACATAGGGGTTCGCATGCCTCCGAAGAAGAAGATCGCGGCGATCGTCAAGGTCCAGCTGCAGGCCGGCCAGGCCACCCCGGCGCCGCCGGTCGGTACCGCGCTCGGTCCGCACGGCGTCAACATCATGGACTTCTGCAAGCAGTACAACGCTGCGACGGAAGCCCAGCGCGGCAACGTCATCCCCGTAGAGATCACCATCTACGAGGACCGCTCGTTCAGCTTCGTCACCAAGACGCCGCCGGCCGCGCAGCTGATCCTCAAGGCCGCCGGGGTCGAGAAGGGCAGCGGCGAGCCGCACAAGACCAAGGTCGGCTCGGTCTCCCGCGACCAGATCCGCGAGATCGCCACCACCAAGATGCCGGACCTCAACGCCAAGGACCTGGACGCCGCCGAGAAGATCGTCGCCGGCACCGCGCGTTCCATGGGCATCGAGGTCAAGTAGTCCGCAATCCGTGGCAGGGCCTCGCGCGGCCCGTACCACACGTTCCATTGGAGGAACCGGAATGAAGCGCAGCAAGGGTTACCGGAGCGCGGCCGAGCAGATCGACCGCGACCGGCAGTACAGCCCGGCCGAGGCCATGAAGCTGGCCAAGCAGACCTCGGTCACCAAGTTCGACGCGACCGTGGAGGTCGCCCTGCGGCTGGGCGTCGACCCGCGCAAGGCCGACCAGATGGTCCGCGGCACCGTCAACCTGCCGAACGGCACCGGCAAGACCGCCCGCGTGCTGGTCTTCGCCGGTGGCGCCAAGGCCGACGAGGCCCGCGAGGCCGGCGCCGACCTGGTGGGCTCGGACGACATGATCGAGAAGATCCAGGGCGGCTTCCTGGACTTCGACGCGGTCGTGGCCACGCCGGACCAGATGGGCAAGGTCGGCCGGCTGGGCCGGGTGCTCGGTCCGCGCGGCCTGATGCCGAACCCGAAGACCGGCACCGTGACCATGGACGTGGCCAAGGCCGTCTCCGACATCAAGGGCGGGAAGATCGAGTTCCGGGTCGACCGGCACGCGAACCTGCACTTCATCATCGGCAAGGCGTCCTTCACCGAGCGTCAGCTGGTGGAGAACTACGCGGCCGCGGTCGAGGAGATCCAGCGGCTCAAGCCGTCGGCCGCCAAGGGCCGGTACGTCAAGAAGGCCGTGGTGACCACCTCGATGGGGCCGAGCATCCCGGTCGACCCCAACGCGGTCCGCAACCTCACCGCGGAGCTCGACGAGGCCTGATCAGGGCCGTACGCGAAGTCGGCGGAGGGGCGTCCCGGTTCGGGGCGCCCCTTCACGCGTTTCCGGGCGGCCGGATGAGGCCAGCCGCCACGGGCCGCCGGACACGGTGCGGATGGGGCGAATGGTGTTAAATCGCCAATAATCGACCCCCGCCCTGCCTGGAGGACCGGTGCGCCTCGGAACGGACCGCCCGCTCGTGATCGCGACCGCCGTCACGGTGGTCCCGCTGGCGGCGCTGGTGGTGGTCAAGGCGAGCCTCGGGTCCTCGCCCGAGGAGGACCCGGCCCGTCCTCCGGCGAACGTGGCGGCGCAGCAGCAGACCCGGCCCGGCGGCGGGGTGCCGGACGCCACGCCCGCAGGGACGACCTCCCCGGTCCCCGGCGGCGGGAAGAACGGAACGGCCGCGGCGGGCGGCAACGGCAACGGCGGCGGCGCTGCGAGCGCGGGCGGCCAGAAGGGCGGCGGCGGCACGGCCGAGCTTCCCGCCCTGCCGCCGGGAACACCGCGGCTGAAGTCGTTCGTGCGGGTCACCGAGGTGCGGCTGTCCGGCGCGGCGAACGGCGACTACCAGCGGCAGCGCGAGACGGCGACGTTCAGGATGTCGCCGTCGTACTCGCTGAACGCGACGGGCGTCCGCGAGACGATGCGGGGCGGCGTGCTCAGCTCGCTGACCCAGAAGGTGATCATCGAGGGCACGAAGCTGTCGGGGTACGACGGCAAGGCGTGGTCGCACTCGACGCTGACGGCGGCCCAGATCGGCAAGATGCGGGACGAGTCGGACCCGCGGCTGCTGACCGCCGTCCTGCGCGGCCTGCCGGGACTGAAGGTGACCGGCCCGGACGCGGCCGGCACGACGCGCTTCCAGGGCACGACGGCCCTCGACCACCTGTACGCGCTGCTCCCGCCGCAGGCCGCGGCGGAGGCGCGCAAGATGCTGCCGGGCGGCACCGCCGTGGCGCTGGACATGCGGGCCGACCGGAACAGCCGGCCGTCCTGGATCGGGCTGGACGCCTCGGGGGCCGGGACGCGGTTCACCGGCTCGATGACGTTCCACTCGTACCGCTGAGCCGTTCGTGCCGCTGAGCCGTTCGTGCCACTGGGCCCGGTTCCCGGCGTTCTGAAGCGGCTTGCCCGGGTACCCCCGAAGTCGTACGGGATTCCACCCCATTCGTACCAGCGGGGGATGTGGCGGGCCCGCCGCCGCACGAGACTGGGGGCACCAGCAGGCGACAAGGGAGGCACATTCCTCATGAAGCGTCGATTCGTCGTGGCCGCCGGCGGCACCGCGATGGGCACCGCCCTCGTTCTGGCCGGATGCGGTGGCACCGGTGCGGAGACCTCGACCGGGAACATGAAGCTGACCGCCGCCGAAGCGCTGGTCAAGACGTCGCAGAAGACCGGGCAGGCGGACACGTTCAAGGCCGACCTGACCGTGACCGACACCGGTGACGGCGCGAACCGGGTCAAGGCCAGCGGCCAGTTCCGGCTGCGTCCCGAGCTGACGTTCAGCGCGCGGCTGGACGAGATGTCCCGCAACGGCCAGGCGGTGCCGGGCGCCCAGGGGCAGGCGATCTACACCGGGAACGTGCTGTACGCGAAGGTCCCGATGCTCGCCCGGTTCGTCGGCGAGGGCAAGCCGTGGCTGAAGGTGAACGTCGACCAGGCCGGCCGGCAGTTCGGCTTCGACGCCGGCGCGCTGATCCAGCAGGTCCAGAAGATCAACCCGGCCGAGCAGACGAGGATGTTCACCGGCTCCAAGGACGTGCGCCGCGTCGGCACCGAGAAGGTCGACGGCGTGGACACCACGCACTACACCGGGACGGTGACCGTCCAGGACGCGCTGGGCCGGCTCGACGCGCAGGCCCGCGAGAAGGTGCGGCGCTGGTTCCCGCAGGGCGCCGAGAACGAGAAGATCTCGTTCGACCTGTGGACCGGGAACGACCAGCTGCCGCGCAAGCTGGTCTCCAAGGGCACGCCCGCCAAGGGCGAGAGCGGGACGGTGACCGTTCTCTACAGCGACTACGGCAAGCCGATCAGCGTGAACCCGCCGCCCGCCGACCAGGTCGGCGAGCTGTCCCTCAGCGGTCTCCTCGGTGGTCACCAGCCGCGCAACTGAGAACGCCGCACATCGGGACAAGTGAACCTGTTCGGTCGTTCGCGCGTCAGAGATAGCGTCCGGCGATCGCTGTCCGGACGTTGTCATGACGACAGGAGAACCCCCTGATGTTGCGTCGCCTCCTCACGGGAACGGCTGCGGCCACCACCCTCGTGCTCGCTCTCACCGGCTGCCTCGGCGAGGGCAAGGAGAGGGCGGACCAGGCCCGTGAGGCCATCAAGCAGACGGCGGCACAGGTCCTCGGCAAGGCCGCCCAGAAGAGTGGGCAGATCAACTCGTTCAGGATGGGCATGAGCATCGCCGGGACGGCCGAGGGCCAGACCACCCAGATGAACGCCAGGATCGAGATGCGGCTGCGGCCGGACGTCGCGATGGGCATGAACTTCGACTCCATGAACGTGGGCGGGCAGCGCGTCCCCGCGTACGAGATGCGGGTGGTCGGCGACGCGATGTACATGAAGATGCCCGGGCTGGAGGAGGCGACCGGGGGCAAGCCCTGGGGGCGGGTCGCCATCTCGGAGCTGAGCCGGGACATCACCGGCGGCCTCAACATGCAGCAGGCCATGGAGCAGGCCAGGCGGCAGAGCCCGGCCGAGCAGACCAAGATGTTCACCGCGTCCAAGAACGCCCGCGAGGTCGGCACGGAGACCGTCGAGGGCGTCCGCACCCGGCACTACGCCGGGACGGTGAGCGTGGAGGAGGCGCTGGCCCAGCTCGACGCCGAGAACCAGCAGGCCATGCGGCAGTCGTACCAGCAGCTGGGGGTCACCGAGATCCCGTTCGACGTGTGGGTCGGCGATGACGACCTGCCGCGGAAGATCTCGGTGAAGGTGGCGGCCGGCGCGAACGAGATGACCACGACCGCGACGTACAGCGACTACAACAGGCCCGTGAACGTGGTGGCTCCGGCCACGGCGGAGACCGGCGACCTCAACCTGCCCGGACTGCGGAACTGATCCGCGGCGAGACGGCAGGACGGCATCACGGCCCGCGGGCGCCTCTCCGGCGCCGGCGGGCCGTTCCCGTCCGGCGCGCGATTTGGTATGCGGCGCCCTCGGCGCTTACTCTGTTGGTTGCCGAAGACCGCCGGTCGCCGCCCACATGGGCGGCCGAAGGACCCGAAGAGATTCGGGCGGCCCGCGTAGGTGAGACGAGAGCTTCGTACGACCTCCGCTTTCGAGTGTCGTGCCACGCCCCGTGCGCCTGCGCCGGGGCGTTCCTGTGTTTCTGGAGCTTTTCGCCCCGGCGGCTTCCCACCCAGGTAATCGGAAGGAGGCCCATGGCAAAGGCCGAAAAGGCTGCGGCGATCGCCGAGCTCAAGAACGACTTCGAGAGCTCGAACGGCGCCGTGCTGACCGAGTACCGCGGGCTCACGGTGGCGCAGCTCAAGGAGCTGCGCACCAACCTCGGCGAGAACGCCAGGTTCGCCGTGGTGAAGAACACGCTGACCAAGCGCGCCGCCGACGAGGCCGGTGTCGACGAGCAGTTCCGTTCGCTGCTCGAAGGCCCGTCCGCCATCGCCTTCGTGAAGGGCGACGTCGTCGAGGCCGCCAAGGGGCTGCGTGACTTCGCCAAGGCGAACCCGCTGCTTGTGATCAAGGGCGGCTACATCGACGGCCAGTCGATGGACGCCGCCGAGGTCGGCAAGCTGGCGGACCTCGAGTCGCGCGAGGTGCTCCTGGCCAAGCTGGCGGGTGCGATGAAGGGCTCGATGGCCAACGCGGCCGCGCTGTTCAACGCGCTCCCGACCCAGGCCGCCCAGCTCGCCGAGGCGCTGCGCGCCAAGCGCGAGGGCGAGGGCGGCGAGACGGCCGAGGCACCCGCCGCCGAGTAGCGGCAGGGACCCGCGGTTCCACAACACCCCAGACAGACAGCCATAGCGGAGGAACACATCATGGCGAAGCTCAGCACCGACGAACTGCTCGACGCCTTCAAGGAGATGACCCTTCTCGAGCTCTCCGAGTTCGTGAAGCAGTTCGAGGACGTCTTCGACGTCAAGGCCGCCGCGCCGGTCGCGGCCGTGGCCGCCCCGACCACCCAGGGCGCCGCCGGCGGTGGCGACGAGGCCGCCGCGCAGGACGAGTTCGACGTCATCCTCGAGGGTGCCGGCGACAAGAAGATCCAGGTCATCAAGGAGGTGCGCGCCCTGACGAGCCTCGGCCTCAAGGAGGCCAAGGACCTGGTCGACGGCGCGCCGAAGCCGCTGCTGGAGAAGGTCAACAAGGAGACCGCCGACAAGGCCAAGGAGGCCCTGGAGAAGGCCGGCGCCTCGGTGACCGTCAAGTAACTCCGGCGGTACCCGGAAAGACCCTCGCGAGGCAGTGTCCGGAGCCGGTACGCCGGCTCCGCGGCCCTCGCGTGCGAAGCGGCCGTCCCACTCGGTGGGGCGGCCGCTTTCGCGTTCCCGGACGGCGCCGGCGGGCGGCCGGGGGCGCGTTCCGCCGGGCGGCATTGATTTGTCCGGGGGTGATAAACCGTGTCCGGAAACCGGGTGCGAAGGCGAGTTGTGTGGGGTGGCGGAGCCCGCGTAGCGTCCCTCAAGGCATCGCGCCCCAGTGGTCCGTCCCGTAGCGTCCGTCCACCTCAGCCCCGGGTTCGGGGCTCGGGGGTCACCGGCAGTAGCCTGTCCGGCGACGTAAGTAACGATTGTCTTACAGCGCCACTTTTTTACTGCTGATCCGCACCCCTCCCCCTTCCATTTTCGGAGGGGGCCGCTACGGTAGTGGCACCCGCCACAGCTACCGGACGGTAGCAACGGGTTGGACACGAGGCGTGATGGCGCGACAGCAGCCTGAGTGTGCTACTCGCTCATTGGTTCCGGAACCCCCCGGCCTGGACGAAAGGTGACGAGTGGGCGTCGAGATCAGGGTCGAAGGCCTGACCAAGTCCTTCGGCCGCCAGACCATCTGGCAGGACGTATCGCTAACGCTTCCCGCAGGAGAGATCAGCGTTCTCCTCGGGCCCTCCGGCACGGGCAAGTCGGTCTTCCTGAAGTCCCTGGTCGGCCTGCTCAAGCCCGACAACGGCCACATCTGGATCGGTGACCGCGACCTGCCGTACCTGCCCGAGTCCCAGCTGTACGACACCCGGAAGCTGTTCGGCGTGCTGTTCCAGGATGGCGCCCTGTTCGGGTCGATGAACCTCTACGACAACATCGCCTTCCCGCTGCGCGAGCACACCAAGAAGGGCGAGTCCGAGGTCCGGCGCATCGTCATGGAGAAGATGGAGATGGTCGGTCTCCTCGGCGCCGAGAAGAAGCTGCCCGGCGAGATCTCCGGCGGGATGAAGAAGCGCGCCGGCCTGGCCCGCGCACTCGTCCTCGACCCCGAGATCCTGCTGGTGGACGAGCCGGACTCCGGTCTGGACCCGGTCCGCACCGCCTACCTCAACCAGCTGATCGTCGACCTGAACTCGCAGATCGGCGCGACGTTCCTGATCGTCACCCACGACATCAACACCGCCCGCACCGTCCCGGACAACATCGGCCTGCTGTTCCGCCGCGAGCTGGTGATGTTCGGTCCGCGCGAGATGCTGCTGTCCAGCGAGGAGCCGGTCGTCCGGCAGTTCCTCAACGCCCGCAAGGTCGGCCCGATCGGCATGTCGGAGGAGAAGGACGTCTCCGAGCTGGAGGCCGAGGCCAAGATGGGCCACGACCCGGGCAAGCTGCCCCCGATCCCGCCGCAGCTGATGCCGTCGGACGGCCGCATCCGGCCGACCCAGCACGCCCCCGGCTCCTGGTGCGCCGCGCACGGCGTCGTCCCGCCGCCCGGGTCGTTCATCGACGACCTGGGCCGCAACTGGGTCGAGGAGTGGCCGCGGTACGTGGCCGCGATGGGCCCGGTGGCCGGCGCGGCCGGCGGCCCGGGCGTCTACAAGGGCGGCGGACACCCCGGGGCGGGTGCGACGGCCTGATGTCCACTCCTGGTATCGGCGCGGACCAGCGAGGAGGCAAGGGGGGCGACGCCCCCGCCAAGTTCCGCAAGATCTCCGACGGCGCGGCCAACGTCGTCATCAAGGAACCGGGCAGGTTCTTCGCTCTCTGCCTGGACACCGTCCGGGCGATGTTCGTCTGGCCGTTCCAGTGGCGTGAGTTCATCCAGCAGGCCTGGTTCATCGTCAGCGTCACCGTCGTGCCCACGATGCTGGTGGCCATCCCCTTCGGCGGCATCCTGTCGCTGCAGGTGGGCGGCCTGATCCGGCAGCTGGGCGCGCAGTCGTTCACCGGAGCCACCGCGGTGGTCGCGATCGTCCGCGAGGCCAGCCCGCTGGTCACCTCGCTGCTGGTCGCGGGCGCCGCGGGCTCGGCCATGTGCGCCGACATCGGCTCCCGCAAGATCCGTGAGGAGATCGACGCCATGGAGGTGCTGGGGATCAACCCCCTGCACCGCCTGGTGGTGCCGCGCATGCTCGCGTGCGCGTTCGTCGCGCTCTTCCTCAACGGCCTGGTCTCGGTGGTCGGGCTGGCCGGCGGCTACGTGTTCAACGTGATGCTCCAGGACGGCACCCCCGGCGCCTACCTGGCCTCGTTCAACGCGATCGCGCAGCTGCCCGACCTCATCCAGGCGGAGATCAAGGCGTTCGTCTTCGGCATCACGGCCGGGCTCGTCGCGGCCTACAAGGGGCTGAACGCCAAGGGCGGCCCCAAGGGGGTCGGTGACGCGGTCAACCAGACCGTGGTCATCACCTTCATGCTGCTGTTCCTGGAGAACTTCCTGATCTCCACCCTGTACTTCCAGTTCGTCCCCCAGAAGGGCATGTGATGAGCGCGCCCTTGGGAGGCACCCGCAAGCCGTTCTTCAGGTGGCTGGGCACCCCGCTCCAGCGCCTGGAGGACTTCGGCCACCAGCTGTCGTTCTACGCGCGCGCGTTCGCCTGGATCTTCCGGGTGCTGCGCCGCTACCGGACCGAGGTGATGCGGCTGCTGGCCGAGGTCAGCCTCGGCACCGGCGGACTCGCCGTGATCGGCGGCAGCGTGGTGATCGTCGGTTTCATGACGTTCTTCACCGGCAGCCAGGTCGGGTTGCAGGGCTACAACTCCCTGAACCAGATCGGCACCGCCGCGTTCACCGGGTTCGTCGCCTCGTACTTCAACACGCGCGAGATCGCCCCGCTGGTGTCGGCGCTGGCGCTGTCGGCCACGGTCGGCTGCGGCTTCACCGCCCAGCTGGGCGCGATGCGGATCTCCGACGAGATCGACGCGCTGGAGGTCATGGCCGTCCCGTCGATGCCGTTCCTCGTCACCACCCGGATGATCGCCGGGATGATCGCGGTGATCCCGCTGTACATCGTGGGGCTGCTCGCCTCGTACGGCGCCACCCGGCTGATCGTGACGATCTTCTACGAGCAGTCGACGGGCACCTACGACCACTACTTCAAACTCTTCCTGCCTCCGTACGACATCTTGTGGTCGTTCGGAAAGGTGATCGTCTTCTCCGTCCTGGTGATGCTGATCCACTGCTACTACGGCTACAACGCCAGCGGCGGCCCGGCGGGCGTCGGCGTCGCGGTGGGCCGCGCCGTGCGGACCAGCATCGTCGTCATTAACGTGGCCGACCTGATGATGGGCATGGCGATCTGGGGAGCCACCACGACCGTACGGATAGCGGGGTGACGGCGCGATGACCCATGTCGCCAACCCGAAGGGGCTGTCCCAGCGCGCGCGCTACCAGCTGCTGGGCCTGTCCATGGTGGTCGTGCTGGCGCTGCTGCTGGCACTGACCGTCGCCCTGTTCAACAAGGCGCTGACCCCGGTGACCGAGGTCACGGTACGGGCCGAGCGGGCCGGGCTGCAGCTGCTGCCGCGCTCGGACGTCAAGGTCCGCGGCCTGATCGTCGGCGAGGTCCGAGACACCCGGGCGACCGCGGACGGGGCCGAGATCGAACTCGCCCTGGACCCGGACAAGGCCGAGCTGATCCCCGGCAACGTCCAGGCGCGGCTGCTGCCCAAGACGCTGTTCGGCGAGAAGTACGTGGACCTCCAGATCCCGGCGCAGGCCGGGGCGAAGGGGCTGCGCGAGGGCCAGGTGATCCAGCAGGACCGGTCGCAGACCGCGGTCGAGATCGACCGGGTGCTGAACAACCTGCTGCCGCTGCTGCAGGCCGTACGGCCGGAGAAGCTGAACGCGACCCTGAACGCGGTCGCCACCGCGCTCCAGGGCCGCGGCGAGCAGATCGGCCGGAACCTGGAGCAGGCGGACTCGCTGCTGAAGAAGATCAACCCGGAGCTGCGCACGCTGGTGTACGACCTGCGCGCCCTGTCGGACGTGTCCGACATCTACAGCGCCGCGGCCCCCGACCTGCTCAACACGCTGCGCAACATCAATGTGACCAGCAAGACGATCACCGACAAGCGCCGCGAGATCGAGGACCTGATCCCGATGGTGACCGGGTTCGGTGACAAGGGGAACCGGTTCGTGGCCGACAACACCCCGAAGATCATCGGGATGAACGTGGCGAGCCGGGAGGGGCTGTCGCTGATCGCCCGCTACTCGCCGTCGCTGCCCTGCGTGCTGGACGGGATGATGAAGATCAAGTCGCGGGCCGAGGAGGCGGGCGGCGGGAAGAACTCCTCGTTCAACCTGACCATCGAGATCGTCAAGCCGCGGCCGGCGTACAAGTACCCGCTGGACGTGCCCGAGGCGAAGGACCAGCGCAACCCGCGCTGCTACAACCTGCCGAACCCGCAGGTGCCCTTCCCCGACTACCTGGCCCTGGACGGGACCCAGGACGACCTGTGGTGGAAGAACCCGCACGACCCGAACCAGCCGAACCCGCACAACGCGGGCAGCCGCGGCCGCGCGACCTCGGGCGTGTTCGTCGACCCCGGCCAGGACATGAGCGAGCGCGAGCGGATCGACAGCATCGTGGGGCCGATGACGCGGACCCCCGCCGACGAGGTGCCGGACGTGGCGCAGCTCCTGTATGGGCCGCTGCTGCGGGGATCGGTGGTGAACGTCCAGTGAAGACCACCGGCGCGGCCGTCAAGCTGCTGATCTTCGTGCTGGCCACCTCGCTGGCCACCGGCGTGCTCGCGATGACCATCGCCAACGTCCGGTTCACCGACGCGCGCTCGTACAGCGCGGTCTTCACCGACGTCGCCGGGCTGCTGGAGAACGACGACGTCCGGGTCGCCGGCGTCCGGGTCGGCCAGGTCGAGAAGATCGAGCTGCACCGGGGCAACCGGGCCGAGGTGACCTTCAGCGTCAACAAGGAGGGCGTCTTCGAGGCGGGCCTGCCGAAGTCCACGCAGGTCAACGTGCGCTACCGGAACCTCATGGGGCAGCGCTACCTGGCGCTGGTCGAGGGCCCCGGCGCGCCGAACGACTACCTGAGCCCCGGCGGCACCATCCCGGTGTCCCAGACCAAGCCCGCGCTGGACCTGACCGTGCTGTTCAACGGGTTCCGCCCGCTGTTCACCGCGCTCCAGCCGGACGACGTCAACAAGCTCGCGTTCCAGATCGTGCAGACGCTGCAGGGCGAGGCCGGGACGGTCAACAGCCTGCTGACGCACGTGGCGTCGCTGACCAACACCCTCGCCGACCGCGACCAGGTCATCGGCCGGGTGATCGACAACCTGAACAAGGTGCTCGGCACCATCGACCAGCGGCACGACGAGGTCAACCGGCTGATCGCCGACCTGCGCGGGTTCGTGAGCGGCGTCGCCGACGACCGCGACGCGATCTTCGACTCGGTCGCGGCGATCAACCAGCTGGAGGGCACCACCGCCGACCTGCTCAAGAGCGCCCGTCCGAGCATCCGCAACGACATCGCCGGCCTGCGCAAGCTGGCCGGGACGCTCGACGCGAACAAGGGGGACGTCGACAGGGCCCTGCGGAACACGCCGCACCAGATGGAGGAGCTGATCAACATCTCCTCCTACGGCTCCTGGTTCAACATGTACGTCTGCGGCATGGACGCGCGCGTGCGGCTGCCCGGCGGTCCCGTCTACCAGACCCCTGCGATCGTGAACGAGAACGCGAGGTGCAAGTAGATGAGGATCCCGTTCCGGGAGCGCAACCCGGTCCCCATCGGCCTCGCCGCGTTCGCCGTCATCATCGTCGCCCTGCTGGTGGCGATGAACCTGAACAGCATCCCGTTCCTGAGCGGCGGCCGGGAGCACACCGCCGCGTTCGCCGAGGCCGCCGGGCTGAAGGCGGACGAGGAGGTGCGCATCGCCGGGGTCAAGGTCGGCCAGGTCACCGGGCTCGAACTGGCCGGCGACCATGTCAAGGTCACCTTCCGGGTGAACGACGACGTGCGGCTGGGCGATCTGACCCGCGCCGAGATCAAGATCAAGACGATGCTCGGCGCGCACTACGTGGCCCTGGACCCGCGCGGTACGGGCCGGCTGAGCAAGGAGATCCCGGTCGAGCGGACCACCGTCCCGTTCGAGGTGGTCCCCGCGATCAGCGAGCTGACCCAGCGGGTGCAGAAGATCGACCACCGGCAGGTCGCGCAGTCGTTCGACGTGCTGGCCGACACCTTCCGCAACTCGCCGGAGGAGATCCAGGCGTCCCTGAAGGGCCTGCGGCGGCTGTCCAACACCGTCGCCTCGCGCGACAGGGAGCTGCACGAGCTGACCGGCCGCGCCGCGGACGTGTCGCAGCTGCTCGCCGACCGCAACCAGGACTTCGCCCGGCTCGTCCAGGACGGCGACAAGATCCTCCAGGCGGTGCGGGCGAGGCGGCAGGTGATCCACCAGCTGCTGGTCAACACCGTGGTGCTGTCGCAGCAGGTGAACGCGCTGATCAAGGAGAACGAGGGGCAGCTGCGCCCGATGCTGGACAACCTGGAGAAGGTCAACGGGGTCCTGCTGAAGAACCAGAAGAACCTCGACCGGATCCTGCAGCTGTTCGCGCCGTTCGCGCGGCAGTTCTCGGACGTCACCGGGACCGGCCGCTGGTTCGACGCCTACCTCCAGAACCTGATCCCCATCCCGGCGTCCATCAAGGACCCGGAGGCCCAGGGCAACGGCGCCGCCGGCACCCGCCAGAACGGTCAGCAGCAGAACGGTCAGCAGAACGGCCGGCAGGGCGGGCAGCAGCAGGGCGGCCAACAGCAGGGCGGGCAGCGCGGCAACCCGCTGCCCTTCCTCCCGTAAGCGAGCAGGCAGGTATCCGTGCGTAACTCAGGAATGGTCCTCCGCCTCGGCGGCGCGCTCCTGGCCGTCGCCGTGCTCGCGACCGTGCTGGTGGTGCTCCTGCGCGAACCGGAGCACAAGCGCGTGACCGCGTACTTCAGCCGGACGGTCGGCCTGTACGCGGGCGCCGACGTGCGCATCCTCGGCATCCAGGTCGGCAAGGTCACCAAGGTGACGCCGGTCGGCGGCGCGGTCCGGGTGGAGCTGGAGTACGAGGCCAAGTACAAGGTCCCGGCCACCGCCCAGGCGGTGATCGTCAACCAGACGCTGGTCGCCGACCGCTACATCCAGCTCACCCCCGTCTACAAGGGCGGCCCGGTGATGCCGAACGGCCAGACGCTGGAGATCAACCGCACCGCCGTACCGGTCGAGGTGGACGAGGTCGGCGGCGGCCTGAACGACCTCAGCAAGGCGCTGGGGCCCGAGGGCGCCAACGCCGACGGTGCGCTGTCGCGGCTGCTCCAGGTCGGCGCGAACACCCTCCAGGGGCAGGGCACCGACATGCGGCAGACGATCGCCGACACGTCCAAGATGCTCAGCACCCTCAGCGCCGACCGCGGCGACGTCGCCAAGACGATCGAGAACCTGCGCGTCATCACCGACACGATGAAGGCCAACGACCAGCAGATCCGGAGCTTCACCACCAACCTGAACGGGGTGTCCGGCCAGCTGGCGGGGGAGAAGGAGGAGCTGAGCGCCGCGCTCAACAGCCTCGGCCCCACGCTGCGCAACGTCCAGCGCTTCATCAAGGACAACCGCGGGCAGCTGTCGGACAACGTCCGCCAGCTGGCGCAGATCACCGGCGTGCTGGTCAAGGAGAAGGAGTCCCTGGCCGAGCTGCTGGAGGTCGCGCCGCTGGGCATCAACAACCTGGCGCGCGCGTACGACCCGATCAGCGGCACCATCCACAACCGGGCCGACCTCCGCCAGTTCCACGACCTGGCCGACTGGATCTGCTCGCTGGCGTACTCGGTGGGCACCCCGGCCAAGCAGTGCCTGGACTTCGTCACCCCGTACAACGGGATCGGCAAGGCGCTGACCGGGCTCAGCCTGGACCTGTCCTGGATCACCGCGCTGACCACGCACTACGACCCGGAGCCCATCCCGCCGGACGCGTACGGCCCCGGCGGCAAGAACGGCCAGAGCGGCAACGGCGGCCGGAACCAGACCAAGCAGGCCGGTTCGGGGACCAAGCCCAGGGACATCCGCGCGCTGCTGCCCGGAGGTGGCGAATGAAGCTCCCCGTCGACAGGCCCCGCGCCCGGCGCCTGGGCGCCTTCGGGATCGCCGCGCTGGCCGGCGTGACCGCGCTGTCGGGCTGCTCGTTCCGCGGCGTCGACTCGCTCCCGCTGCCCGGCGGCGCCGACCTGGGCGACCGGCCGAAGACGGTCAAGGTCGAGTTCTCCAACGTGCTCGACCTGGTGCCGCAGTCGATGGTCAAGGTCAACGACGTCTCGGTCGGCCAGGTCGAGAAGATCGAGCTCACCGGCAGCAAGCCGGCGGCCGGCGGCGCCAGGAGCGGCTGGCACGCGCTGGTCACGCTCAAGGTCCGCCGGGACACCAAGCTGCCCGACAACGCCGTCGCCACCATCGGGCAGACGAGCCTCCTGGGCGAGAAGTTCGTGGCGCTGTCCAACCCGCCCGGCGAGGCGCCCCAGGGCGAGCTGGCCTCCGGCGACCTCATCCCGCTGGCCCGCACGACCCGCAGCACCGAGATCGAAGAGGTCCTGTCGGCGATGTCGATGCTGCTCAACGGCGGCGGCATCGAGCAGGTCTCCACGATCACCCGCGAGCTGAACGCGGCGATGAACGGCCGCACGTCCACGATCAAGTCGGTGCTGCACCGGGTCGACACGTTCGTCGGCACCCTCGACCGCAACCGCGGCGAGATCACCCGGGCGATCGACAGCATCGACCGGCTGTCCGGGAAGCTGTCGGCCGAGCGGAAGACGATCGCCGACACCATCGACAAGACCGGCCCGGCCCTGACGATCCTCAACCGCAACCGCGCCGACCTCACCAAGATGCTCAAGGCGCTGGACCGGCTGAGCCGCACCACCACCAACGTGATCAACCGGTCCCAGGCCGACCTGCTGGCCAACCTCAAGGACCTCCAGACGATCCTGACCAACCTCAACAAGGCCGGGGCCGACCTGCCCAAGGCCCTGGAGGGGCTGCTGACCTGGCCGTTCCCGGCCACGTTCGACAACGTCATCAAGGGCGACTACGGCAACGTCCACCTCACCCTGGACCTGGACTTCGAGTCCATCGCGCGCAACCTGTTCGGCGGCACCGAGCTGGAGAACCTGCTCGGCAGCGGCGAGAAGATGCGCAGCATGCTCACGGTCCCGAACGTGACGCTGCCGCGGACGCCGCTGGGCGTGCTCCCCGAGACGCCCGCCGGAGGCACCGGCCAGAACGGCGGCCTGCCGGGCCTGCCCGGCGCCGGCGGCGGGATCCCCGGGGCCGGCACGCAGAACGGCACCGGGACCCCGACGGGGACGCCGTCGCCGAGCGGCGGCCCCAGGCCCCGCTCGCTCGGCCCCGGCGAGAAAGATCTCCAGACGCTGATGACGGGGGGCCTGTCGTGATCCTCAAGCGCGGCGTCAAGATCCAGCTGCTCGCGTTCGCCGTCATCACGGTGATCGGGGTCTGGATCATCTCGGTCAACTACATCGGCCTCGGCCGGGGCCTGCTGGACCGCCAGTACACGGCGTACGTGGACCTGAGCGACTCCGGCGGCGTGTTCACAAACGCCGAGGTCACCTACCGCGGCGTCGCCGTCGGCAGGGTCGGGCCGATCCGGCTCACCGACAGCGGGATCAAGGTCGAGCTGATCCTCGACCGCGGCAAGCGGATCCCGCGCGAGGGCACCAGCGCCGTGGTCGCCAACCGTTCCGCGGTCGGCGAGCAGTACATCGACCTCCAGCCCAGCAAGGCCGGCGGCCCGTACCTGGACCAGGTGGACGAGCACGGCGCGTACACGATCCCGCGCGAGCGGACCAAGCTGCCGGTGTCCACCGCCGAGCTGCTCCGCAACGTCGACAAGCTCGTCTCCTCGGTCAACCCGCAGCACCTCGGCACCATCGTGGACGAGCTGGACAAGGCGTTCTCCGGCTCGGCCGCCGACCTCCAGGCGATCCTGGACGACACCGACCGGCTGATCCAGACCGCCGACCAGGCGTACCCCGACACCAAGCGGCTGCTGGACAACGGCGCGGTCGTCCTGAACACCCAGCGGCAGCAGGGCGCCAACATCCGGGGCTTCGCGCGCAACCTGAACGAGCTGACCACCCAGCTGCGGCGGGACGACCCGGCGCTGCGCGGCGTCATCGACGCGACCCCCGGCGCGGTCGTCCAGGCCGACAAGACCATCGACGGCCTGGCGCCCACGCTGCCGGTGCTGCTGGCCAACCTGACCACCACCGGCCAGGTCATCGCCACCCGGAAGGCCGGGCTGCGCTCGCTGTTCATCCTGTACCCGCTCACCGTGGGCGGCGCGTTCACCGTGACGCCCGGCGACGGCACCCAGCACCTCGGGCTGGCGCTCAACATCGACCACCCGCCGCCGTGCACCACCGGGTACAAGAGCAAGGAAGAGACCCGCTGGCCGCAGGACACCAAGCACCGCAAGCCGCGGCTGGACATCGGCTGCAAGGACCCCAAGGACTCCGGCAAGGCCGTCCGCGGCGCCCGCAACTTCCCCAAGGACGCGATCTCGCCGGCGCCGAAGGTCCCGCCGGGCGCCACCGACGGCGCCGGGTTCCCCGAGGGCGGCGCGTACGGCTCCGACGCCAAGGGCAAGGACGGCGGCGGCAAGGACTCCGGGCGTACGGGCGCCCAGGGCCAGGGCGGCACGACGTCGCTTTCCGGCCAGGACGCGGCGCTGCAGAGCGTCTACATCCCCTTCCCGGACAAGGCGGTCGAACTGGCCGGGTACGATCCGTCGACCGGTGTGGTCTACGGCCCGGACGGCAAGCGCTACCAGCTGGGCGCCTCCGGAAGCCAGCAGCGTCTGCTCGGAGACGCTTCGTGGAAGATGCTCCTACTCGACCCGCTGATGCGGTGAAAGGGAACGGCGCGATAGTGAAGTCGGAGGCGAAGCCCCGGGGCCGTATCGGCCTGTGGGCGCTGGGCGCTGTGATCGTCGCCCTGGCCGTCGCCGCCGGACTGCTCGGCCGGCAGATCTGGACGGCCAGGCAGGATGAGGACCGGCGCGCGGCCGCACTGCAGTCGGCCAAGCAGACGGCGATCAACATGCAGACGCTCGACCACAAGAACCTGCAGAAGGACATCGCCCGGGTGACCGGCGGGATGACCGGCACCGCCAAGGACCAGTGGGCGACGCTGGCCAAGACGCTCACCGAGACGGTCACCAAGACCAAGACGTCCTCGTCGGTGCAGACCGCGCGGGCCGGGCTGGTCTCGATGGACCGCGACTCGGCCGAGGTCATCGTCTGGGTCTCCGCGATCTCGACCAACGAGAAGGTGCCGCAGGGCATGCCGATGTCGGGTCGCTGGGACTTCGAGCTCACCCGCGACGGTGATCGTTGGCTCGTTTCCAAGCTTGGAGTGGTTCCGTGACGTTCCTCGGACGAGGGAGGCGGCCTGTCAAGGACCGCGCTCCCGAGAACACGACCGAGGCCGGGGAGGCGGTGGAGGAGACGGCGGAGACCGCCCCGCTCTCCGCGGCCGAACGGCGCGCCGCCGAGGCCAAGGAGAAGGCCCGCAAGGCCGCCGAGCTGGCCGAACTCGCCGAGCAGGCCGCCAAGGAGGCCGCCGAGGCCGCCGCCGCTCTGGACGAGGCCGACGACCGGGACGAGGACGGGCCCGAGGCCGCCGAGACGACCGAGGACTCCAAGGACTCCAAGGGCTCTAACGACGCTGACGAGCCCGGCGAGGACGCCCCAGAGGCGGACGCCAAGGCCGAGGACGACTCTGAGGCGGACGACTCCGAGGAGGAGTCCGGCGAGCCGGAGAAGGCCGAGAGCGCCGAGACGGTCGAGCTCTCCAAGAAGGCGGACCCAGAGGACGCAAAGGACTCGGCGGACTCCGAGGACTCCGAGGACGAGCCCGAGGCGTCCAGCAAGAGCGAGAAGGCCGAGAAGTCGGAGAAGTCGGAGAAGGGCGAGGACTCCGGCGGAGGGAAGAAGCCCCTTCGCAGGCGGGTCCGCGTCGCGGCGCCCGCCGGCGGGTCGCGCGCGCTCGTGTCGCTCGCGCTGGTCGCGGTCCTGGTGGCGGCCGGGGTCGGCTGGCTGTGGACGCAGAAGTCGAACCTGGACGCGACGCAGGACGCCACCAAGCAGGCGACCTACGCGGCGACGCAGGCGGCGCAGAGCATCTCGTCGTACGACTACCGTACGGTCGACGCCGACATGCGGCGGGCCACCGGCTACGCGACCGGCCAGTTCCGCAAGGAGTTCGAGCAGCAGGCCGAGCGGGTCCGGACGCTCGCCCCGCAGGAGCAGGCGATGGTCACCGGCACGGCGGTGAAGACCGCCGTCGAGGAGATGTCGCCCACCAAGGGAACGGTCCTGGTGTTCCTCAACCAGCAGACCGTGAAGTCCACGCAGACGGACAAGAGCGGGCAGCCGCAGCGGCTGCCGAGCCAGTTCACGCTCCGGATGAGCATGACCAAGGTCGGGGACCGCTGGCTGGCCTCCAAGGTCGAGGTCCTCTGAACGGGCCCGGACGCTCTGAGCGGGCGGTGACGGTCCCCGATCCCGGGGCGGTCACCGCCCGCCGCGTTCCGCCTGCGAGGGCCTCAGCGGCCCTCAGCGCGCCGTTCGGGCGCCTTCCGGCACGCTCACCGTCCCGCGGCGGGAGCGGCTCTCAGGGCGGGTCTCGGCGCGTCGGCCGGCCGGTAGCGCGGAGGATCCTAAACTATGGCCTTCCTCACTGCAGGTCAGAGCCCGAAAAGTCCAAGTCCGCTCTTGACTCTCCGGCGCTGAGGGGCGATGCTCCATGGCAACTGTGATGCATACTGCGGCGGTAGAGTTGCGAGCGGTGTGGTGGTCGGCTACACTGCCCCTTTGCGCTGCCCTCTGACTATCCACGTGTGAGAGCACCCCTGTCCTGCCCCTTTTCCGGGGCCCATCCAGGACCAGGGCTCGCTGTGGGTCGTCTGGCGTGCGTGTCGTCAATTACGCCGCGAGCCCTCGGAAGGACCACTCTTGGCAGCCTCGCGCAACGCCTCGAATACCGCAACCGGTCCGCACCGCGTCTCCTTCGCGCGCATCAAGGAGCCGCTCGAAGTCCCGGACCTCCTTGCTCTGCAGACCAACTCCGTCGACTGGCTGCTGGGCAATGAGAGGTGGAAGGCCCGGGTCGAGGCGGCCCAGAAGGCCGGAAGTAAGAGCGTCCCGACCCAGTCGGGCCTCGAGGAGATCTTCGAGGAGATCAGTCCCATCGAGGACTTCTCCGGGACCATGTCCCTCTCGTTCCGCGACCACCGGTTCGAGCCGCCCAAGTACTCCGTCGAGGAGTGCAAGGACAAGGACATGACGTTCTCCGCTCCGCTGTTCGTCACGGCGGAGTTCATCAACAACACCACTGGTGAGATCAAGAGCCAGACGGTGTTCATGGGCGATTTCCCGCTCATGACGCCGAAGGGCACCTTCATCATCAACGGCACCGAGCGTGTCGTCGTCTCGCAGCTGACCCGGTCGCCGGGCGTGTACTTCGACCGCGCCCTCGACAAGGCGTCCGACAAGGACATCTACGGCTGCAAGGTCATCCCGAGCCGCGGCGCCTGGCTCGAGTTCGAGATCGACAAGCGCGACAACGTCGGCGTCCGCATCGACCGCAAGCGCAAGCAGCCGGTGACCGTGCTGCTCAAGGCCCTCGGCTGGACCGAGGACCGCATCCGCGAGCGGTTCGGAGGCTACGAGTCGATCAACGTCACGCTGGAGAAGGACCACACCTCCGGCCAGGACGACGCGCTGCTCGACATCTACCGCAAGCTGCGGCCGGGCGAGCCGCCGACCAAGGAGTCGGCGCAGACCCTGCTGGAGAACCTCTACTTCAACCCGAAGCGGTACGACCTCGCCAAGGTCGGGCGCTACAAGGTGAACAAGAAGCTGGGTCTCGACCTGGACATGCGGCAGGGCACGCTCACCGAGGACGACATCGTCGCCACGGTCGAGTACCTCGTCCGGCTGCACGCCGGCGAGGAGGAGGCCACCCTCGGGGCCGTCCCCGTGCCGATCGAGGTCGACGACATCGACCACTTCGGCAACCGGCGCCTGCGCACGGTGGGCGAGCTGATCCAGAACCAGGTCCGCCTGGGCCTGGCCCGCATGGAGCGCGTCGTCCGCGAGCGGATGACGACCCAGGACGTCGAGGCGATCACGCCGCAGACGCTGATCAACATCCGGCCGGTCGTCGCCTCCATCAAGGAGTTCTTCGGCACCAGCCAGCTGTCGCAGTTCATGGACCAGACCAACCCGCTGGCGGGCCTGACGCACAAGCGGCGTCTGAACGCGCTCGGCCCGGGCGGTCTGTCCCGTGAGCGTGCGGGCATGGAGGTCCGCGACGTCCACCCGTCGCACTACGGCCGCATGTGCCCGATCGAGACGCCGGAAGGCCCGAACATCGGCCTGATCGGCTCGCTGGCCGCCTTCGGGCGGGTCAACCCGTTCGGCTTCGTCGAGACCCCGTACCGCAAGGTCGTGGACGGCGTCGTCACCGAGCAGATCGACTACCTGACCGCCGACGAGGAGGACCGCTTCGTCGTCGCGCAGGCCAACTCGCTGCTGAACGAGGACGGCTCGTTCGTCGACGACAAGATCCTGATCCGCAAGAAGGGCGGCGAGGTCG
This sequence comes from Spirillospora sp. NPDC029432, assembly GCF_040703975.1. Taxonomy (NCBI): domain Bacteria; kingdom Bacillati; phylum Actinomycetota; class Actinomycetes; order Streptosporangiales; family Thermomonosporaceae; genus Spirillospora; species Spirillospora sp. NPDC029432. The sequence goes on along the minus strand of NZ_JBEZWH010000016.1, from coordinate 97,927 downwards.
AGCTGGTCCCGCCGCGCGAGGTCCAGTACATGGACGTCTCCGCGCGGCAGATGACCTCGGTCGCGACCGCGATGATCCCGTTCCTGGAGCACGACGACGCCAACCGCGCGCTGATGGGCTCCAACATGCAGCGCCAGTCGGTCCCGCTGCTGCGCAGCGAGGCGCCGCTGGTCGGCACCGGCATGGAGTACCGTGCCGCGGTCGACGCCGGTGACGTGATCGTCGCCGAGAAGGCCGGCGTGGTCGAGGAGGTCTCCGCCGACTACGTGACCGTCATGAACGACGACGGCACCCGGACCACCTACCGGGTCGCCAAGTTCAAGCGGTCCAACCAGGGCACCTGCTTCAACCAGAAGCCCATCGTGCACGAGGGGCAGCGGGTCGAGGTGGGCCAGGTCGTGGCCGACGGCCCGTGCACCGACGAGGGCGAGATGGCGCTCGGCAAGAACCTCCTCGTGGCGTTCATGCCGTGGGAGGGCCACAACTACGAGGACGCCATCATCCTCAGCCAGCGCCTGGTGCAGGACGACGTCCTGTCCTCGATCCACATCGAGGAGCACGAGGTCGACGCCCGCGACACCAAGCTGGGCCCCGAGGAGATCACCCGGGACATCCCGAACGTCTCCGAGGAGGTGCTGGCCGACCTCGACGAGCGCGGCATCATCCGGATCGGCGCCGACGTCGTCCCCGGCGACATCCTCGTCGGCAAGGTCACGCCCAAGGGCGAGACCGAGCTGACTCCCGAGGAGCGGCTGCTGCGCGCGATCTTCGGTGAGAAGGCGCGCGAGGTCCGCGACACCTCGCTGAAGGTGCCGCACGGCGAGCAGGGCAAGGTCATCGGCGTCCGGGTGTTCTCCCGCGACGAGGGCGACGAGCTCCCGCCCGGCGTGAACGAGCTGGTCCGCGTCTACGTGGCGCAGAAGCGCAAGATCACCGACGGTGACAAGCTGGCCGGCCGGCACGGCAACAAGGGCGTCATCTCCAAGGTGCTGCCGGTCGAGGACATGCCGTTCCTCGAGGACGGCACCCCGGTCGACATCGTCCTCAACCCGCTGGGCGTCCCCGGTCGAATGAACGTGGGGCAGGTGCTGGAGACCCACCTCGGGTGGGTGGCCAGCCGCGGCTGGAAGGTCGAGGGCGACGACGCCGACTGGAAGCGCGCTCTCAAGGAGATCGGCGCCGACGAGGCCGAGCCGTGGACCAACACCGCGACCCCGGTCTTCGACGGTGCCCGCGAGAACGACGTGACCGGCCTGATCGAGAGCACCCTGCCCAACCGGGACGGCGACCGCCTGGTCGGCCCCGGCGGCAAGGCGCGGCTCTTCGACGGCCGCACCGGCGAGCCGTACAAGGACCCGATCTCGGTCGGCTACATCTACATTCTCAAGCTGCTCCACCTGGTCGACGACAAGATCCACGCTCGGTCGACCGGCCCCTACTCCATGATCACGCAGCAGCCGCTGGGCGGTAAGGCCCAGTTCGGCGGCCAGCGCTTCGGTGAGATGGAGGTCTGGGCCCTTGAGGCTTACGGCGCCGCGTACGCGCTGCAGGAGCTGCTGACCATCAAGTCCGACGACGTGCTCGGCCGCGTGAAGGTGTACGAGGCCATCGTCAAGGGCGAGAACATCCCCGAGCCCGGCATTCCCGAGTCCTTCAAGGTGCTCATCAAGGAGATGCAGTCGCTCTGCCTCAACGTCGAGGTCCTGTCGAGCGACGGCATGTCCATCGAGATGCGCGACACCGATGAGGACGTCTTCCGCGCTGCGGAGGAGCTCGGCATCGACCTGTCCCGGCGTGAGCCGAGCAGTGTCGAAGAGGTCTGATCAACTCAAGGGGAAAACAGTTGCTTGACGTCAACTTCTTCGACGAGCTTCGCATCGGTCTGGCGACCGCCGACGACATCCGCCAGTGGTCGCACGGCGAGGTGAAGAAGCCGGAGACGATCAACTACCGGACCCTCAAGCCGGAGAAGGACGGGCTCTTCTGCGAGAAGATCTTCGGCCCGACCCGGGACTGGGAGTGCTACTGCGGTAAGTACAAGCGCGTCCGCTTCAAGGGCATCATCTGCGAGCGCTGCGGCGTCGAGGTGACCCGCGCCAAGGTGCGCCGCGAGCGGATGGGCCACATCGAGCTGGCCGCGCCGGTCACGCACATCTGGTACTTCAAGGGCGTGCCCAGCCGGCTCGGCTACCTGCTCGACCTGGCCCCGAAGGATCTCGAGAAGATCATCTACTTCGCGGCGTACATGATCACCAGCGTGGACGCGGAGCGGCGCGACCGCGACCTGCCCACGCTGGAGGCGCACATCTCGGTGGAGCGCCAGCAGATCGAGCAGGCCCGCGACGCCCAGGTCGAGGCCCGCCAGCAGAAGCTGGAGGGCGACCTGGCGGAGCTGGAGGAGGCCGGCGCGAAGGCCGACCAGAAGCGCAAGGTGCGCGACGGCGCCGAGCGGGAGATGAAGCAGCTGCGCGACCGGGCGCAGCGCGAGCTCGACCGCCTCGAAGAGGTCTGGAGCCGCTTCAAGAACCTCAAGGTCCAGGACCTGGAGGGCGACGAGCTGCTCTACCGCGAGATGCGGGACCGCTTCGGGAAGTACTTCGAGGGCGGCATGGGCGCCGCGGCCATCCAGGCCCGGCTGCAGAACTTCGACCTCGACGCCGAGGCCGAGAAGCTGCGCGACATCATCCGCACCGGCAAGGGCCAGAAGAAGGCCCGCGCCCTCAAGCGGCTGAAGGTCGTCTCGGCGTTCCTCAACACCCGCAACAGCCCGCTGGGCATGGTGCTCGACTGCATCCCGGTGATCCCGCCGGACCTGCGTCCGATGGTGCAGCTGGACGGCGGCCGCTTCGCGACCTCCGACCTGAACGACCTGTACCGCCGCGTGATCAACCGGAACAACCGGCTCAAGCGCCTGCTCGACCTGGGCGCGCCCGAGATCATCGTCAACAACGAGAAGCGGATGCTGCAGGAGGCCGTCGACGCGCTGTTCGACAACGGCCGCCGCGGCCGCCCGGTCACCGGTCCCGGTAACCGCCCGCTGAAGTCGCTGTCCGACATGCTCAAGGGCAAGCAGGGCCGGTTCCGGCAGAACCTGCTCGGCAAGCGCGTCGACTACTCCGGCCGTTCGGTCATCGTCGTCGGCCCGCAGCTCAAGCTGCACCAGTGCGGCCTGCCCAAGCAGATGGCGCTGGAGCTGTTCAAGCCGTTCGTGATGAAGCGGCTGGTCGACCTCAACCACGCGCAGAACATCAAGTCCGCCAAGCGGATGGTCGAGCGGGCCCGCCCGGTCGTGTGGGACGTGCTGGAAGAGGTCATCACCGAGCACCCCGTGCTGCTGAACCGCGCGCCGACCCTGCACCGGCTGGGCATCCAGGCGTTCGAGCCGCAGCTGGTCGAGGGCAAGGCCATCCAGATCCACCCGCTGGTCTGCACCGCCTTCAACGCCGACTTCGACGGCGACCAGATGGCGGTCCACCTGCCGCTGTCGGCGGAGGCGCAGGCCGAGGCCCGGATCCTGATGCTGTCCACCAACAACATCCTCAAGCCGTCGGACGGCAAGCCCGTCACCATGCCCACCCAGGACATGGTGATCGGCCTCTACTGGCTGACGACCGAGAAGGACGGCGCGCCGGGCGAGGGCCGGGCGTTCGGTTCGGTCGCCGAGGCCATCATGGCCTACGACCGGGGCGAGCTCGACCTCCAGGCGAAGATCCAGATCCGGCTCAAGGACGTCCCGCCGCCGCGCGGCTGGCAGGCGCCCGAGGGCTACGAGCCCGGCCAGCCGTACCGGCTGGAGACCACGCTGGGCCGGTCGCTGTTCAACGAGACGCTGCCGAACGACTTCCCGTTCGTGAACTACGAGGTCGGCAAGAAGCAGCTGTCGGCGATCGTGAACGAGCTGGCCGAGACCTACCCCAAGGTCGAGGTCGCCAACGCGCTGGACGCCCTCAAGAGCACCGGTTTCCACTGGGCCACCCGGTCCGGGGTCACCATCTCGATCGAGGACGTCGTCGTCCCGCCGAACAAGCAGTCGATCCTGGGCGACTACGAGCGCCAGGCCGACAAGGTGCAGCGCGAGTTCAACCGCGGTCTGATCACCGACGACGAGCGCAAGCAGGAGCTCATCGAGATCTGGAACCACGCCACGGCGGACGTCGCCAAGGACATGGAGGCGGCCTTCCCCCGGACCAACCCGGTCTGGATGATGGTCAACTCCGGTGCCCGCGGCAACCCGCTGCAGATCCGGCAGATCGCCGGTATGCGCGGCCTGGTGTCCAACCCGAAGGGCGAGACCATCCCGCGGCCGATCAAGTCCTCGTTCCGCGAGGGCCTGTCGGTGGTCGAGTACTTCATCTCGACCCACGGCGCCCGTAAGGGCCTGGCCGACACCGCGCTCCGTACCGCCGACTCGGGTTACCTGACCCGTCGTCTGGTGGACGTCGCGCAGGACGTCATCGTGCGCGAGGAGGACTGCGGCACCGACCGCACGATCCCGTTCCGGGTGGCCGACCGGCTCCAGGACGGCTCGCTGGTCAAGCCGGCCACCTCGGAGACGAGCCTGGTCGGCCGGACCATCGCCGAGGAGGTCGTGGTCGACGGGACGGTCATCTTCCCGGCCGACACCGACCTGTCCGACTCGGTGGTGTCGCGCCTGGTCGAGGCCGGGGTCGAGGAGGTCCGGACCCGTTCGGCGCTGGTCTGCGAGGCCAAGATCGGTGTCTGCGCCGCCTGCTACGGCCGCTCGCTGGCCACCGGCAAGCGGGTGGACGTCGGCGAGGCCGTCGGCATCATCGCCGCGCAGTCCATCGGTGAGCCCGGCACCCAGCTGACGATGCGCACCTTCCACACCGGTGGTGTGGCCGGTGGCGACATCACGCACGGTCTGCCGCGTGTCCAGGAGCTGTTCGAGGCCCGCATCCCCAAGGGTGTGGCCCCGATCAGCGAGGTGGCCGGCCGGGTCAAGATCGACGAGACGGAGAAGACCCGCAAGGTCGTCATCGTCCCGGACGACGGCTCGGACGAGATCGCCTACCAGGTGCCGATGCGGTCCCGCCTGCTGGTCAAGGAGGGGCAGCCCGTCACGGTGGGCCAGCAGCTCATCGCGGGTGCGATCAACCCGCACGAGGTGCTGCGCATCCTCGGCCCGCGCGCCGTGCAGCTCCACCTGGTCCAGGAGGTCCAGGAGGTCTACCGGTCGCAGGGTGTGTCGATCCACGACAAGCACATCGAGATCATCGTCCGCCAGATGCTCAAGCGGGTGAACATCCTCGAGTCGGGCGACACCGAGCTGCTCCCGGGCGACCTCGTCGAGCGTCCCCTCTTCGAGGAGACCAACCGCAACGTGGTCGCCGAGGGCGGGGTGCCCGCCGCGGGCCGTCCGGTCCTCATGGGCATCACCAAGGCGTCGCTGGCCACCGAGTCCTGGCTGTCCGCCGCCTCCTTCCAAGAGACGACGCGGGTGCTGACCGAGGCGGCCATGCACGCCAAGAGCGACCCGCTGCTGGGCCTCAAGGAGAACGTCATCATCGGTAAGCTCATCCCGGCGGGTACCGGCATGCCGCAGTACCGCAACGTCCGGGTGGAGCCCACCGAGGAGGCGAAGGCCGCCGTCTACAGCGTCGGCTCGTACGACGACGGCGCCGAGTACGCCTTCGGCCAGGGGTCCGGCGAGGCCGTCCCGCTGGAGGAGTACGACTTCGGCCAGTACAACCGCTGATCGGGCGGTACTTCCGAGGGCAGCGCAGAGGCCCCTTCCGAGCCGGGCTCGGGAGGGGCCTCTCCCTTTGCCCGCGGCCATGACCTGCGCTTTATCTCCTTTTATTACCTTTTGTTGCGTCTTGCCGGGTTAGGGACGGGGAAGGACGTTCTCGTTGGCTAACGTGCACGACGGAGATGCCAGAGAACGGGGGAGAAGACGGATGAAGAGGGTCATGACCGGAGTGCTGCTGACCGCCGTCCTCGGGATCGGCGGCGCGGGCGCCGCCAGCGCGGCCCAGCCGTCGGGGGACGGCACCGCGCGCCAGGACTGCCGCACCTACTCGGGGGTCACCCAGTGCGGGCAGCCCAAGCTCACCGAGAAGCAGCGCGGCTGCGTGACCGCGGCCGTCGAACAGGGCATGACCGAGCGCCGCGCGACGGTGGAGTGCACCGCCCTCCCGTAGGCAACGAGACCGGCCGAGTGACGCGCTGGGGCCCGTTCCGTCTGGAACGGGCCCCAGCGCGTTCTTACGGCCGCCCCTGAGCCGCCCGCAACCGCGGCGGGCCGTACCGCGTCGGATCCCGGGTCACTCCTGAGTCACGGTGGTGTTCGCGGGTCGCGCCGCGAGCCGTGTGGGCGGATGATTTGCGATACCACCGGCGATCGGGGCAGGCTTGGGGACGAAAGTCCCCAGCGTGGCGCCGCCGCCGCGCGGGGGTGAGGCATAGGTCCCGGGGACCGCGTTATGCGCCGCGCGTCTCCGGGGTACGGGCACGGGCCCGGGAGTGCGAACTCCCGGGACAACGGCGCTGAAGGAGCCCGACGATGACCGAAAAAGACGGCACGCAGGGCCCGCAGTGGCCGTTGCCTGACGACAATGACGCCGCCGGCGAGCAGGGTGCTCAGCCGGAGCGGAACGAACCCCCGGCGCGGCCGCTCGGCGACCGCACGGTGGTGTTCGGGGCGCCCCAGCTGGGCGGCCAGCCCCCGGCCCCGCCTCAGCAGCCCCAGCAGCCCCAGCAGCCGCAGCAGCAGGCGCCGCGGGAGGAGCGTCCCGCGCCGGCCCCGCCGCCGCCCACGATGATCGAGCCGATCCCGGTGCAGCCGCAGGCCGAGCAGCCCGAACCGCCGCAGCCGCAGTACGGCGCGCCGCAGGAGCAGCAGCAGTACGGCCAGCAGCCCCAGCAGCCGGGCATCTACGACCCGCCCGCGCCCGCGTACGAGCAGCAGCAGCCCCAGCAGGGCTACGGCCAGCCGGGCGAGCAGCAGCAGTACGGGCAGCAGGGCTACGGTCAGCAGCAGGGTTACGGCCAGCCCGGCGAGCCCCAGCAGCAGTACGGGCAGCCGCAGCCGGGGTACGGGCAGCAGCAGGACTTCGGTCAGCAGCCCCAGGGGTACGGCCAGCCGGAGCAGCCGCAGCAGGGCTACGGCCAGCCGGAGCAGCAGCCGCAGTACGGCCAGGAGCCGCAGTACGGCCAGGAGCCGCAGCAGCAGTATCCGCAGGAGCCTCAGCACGGCTTCGGGCAGCAGCAGCCGCCCGCGACCCCCGCCTTCGAGCCGCAGGCCGGCTACGGGCAGCACGCGCAGCCTCAGGGCACACCGGAGACGGCCGAGCAGCCGCAGCAGCCGGCCGAGCCCGAGGTGTCGGCGGACCGCACGCTGATCGTGCCGGGCCCCGGTACGGGCGTGCCCGCGGCCGAGCCGCCCAAGCCCGCCATCGACGACCAGGCGACGCTGCACTGGTCGCCCGGGACCGACGTGCCGGTGGCCACCGGTCCCGAGCGCAAGCCCGCCGAGCCCCCGGCCGAGCCGTGGCAGCAGGAGGGCCAGGGCAGCGGTCAGGGAGGCCAGGCGGACGGCGACCGCACGCTGATGGTGCCGCCGCCCGACTCCGGGTTCGGTGCCGCCTCGTCCGGGCAGGAGCCCCAGGCTTTCGGGCAGGACCAGGGCTTCGGCGCTCCGGCCGCGCAGGGCGAGGACGCGCAGTCGACGCAGGCGTTCGACCCGTCGTCGCACCAGGGCCAGATCGGCGGTGACGCGCCGGCCAACCCGGACCAGACCCGCCTCGACATCGGCCAGCAGCAGTGGGGCGCGCAGCAGGCCCAGCAGCCGCAGCAGGGCTACGGCCAGCCGCAGGAGTTCGGCCAGCAGGGCCAGGGCTTCGGGCAGCAGGACTACGGGCAGCAGAGCCAGCCGGGCCAGCAGGGGTACGGCCAGCAGGGTCAGCCGGGGCAGCAGGGTCAGCAGTTCGGCCAGCAGCAGGGCTACGGCCAGCAGGGCCAGCAGCAGTTCGGCCAGCCCGGCGAGCAGCAGTACGGGCAGCAGCCGCAGCAGGCGTACGGGCAGCAGGGCCAGCCGGGGCAGCAGGGCTACGGCCAGCAGTACGGCGCCCAGGGCGGGCAGCCCGCGGCCAAGGGCGGCAAGAAGAACCTGCTGCTGATGGTCGCCGGTGTGGTGGCCCTGGTGGTCATCATCGCGGTGCTGGTCATCGCGTTCGTGCTCTGATACGCCGATAGGCCGCGCCGGGTCGGGGAGGATCCAAGAGTTCGCCAGATCTTCCCCAACCCGGCGGGGCCGGTGCATCATGCCGGGGTGGGGCGTTCCCCCCTCGCGGCGGGGAACTCCCGGTGACGCCCGGCCGTTTCCGCGAAAGAGTCCGTCCACGGCGCTACGATCTTGCGCTGGAGGCCTCCGGCGCGGTAGTGCGGTGCTCGCTTTGCACACCCCGCGGGGCTGAGGTAATCTCTTTCTTCGTGCCCGCTTAATGCGGGCCGCTCTGCGTGCGCGCGGGCTATCGGTCCACCTCGGGTGGCGGTTTCGCGTCGCGCCAAACTCCCCGGCTTGATTCGGCCCTTCTGGGCCGGGCGGTGGTGTGCGGCTCTCAGGGAGAGCGCGACACGCCCGACCGCGTGGGTCGGAGAGGTCGGGAAACCGGCAGGTCACAGCCGCGCAAGTGGTGGTGATGACGGGTCTCGCGTAATCGGGACTCATCCAGAACAGAGACTTACCGGCTCGGTACGAGGGAAGACGGAGACGCGGTGCCCACGATCCAGCAGCTGGTCCGAAAGGGCCGCCAGGACAAGGTGACCAAGAACAAGACGCCTGCGCTCAAGGGCAGCCCCCAGCGCCGGGGTGTTTGCACGCGCGTCTACACCACGACGCCCAAGAAGCCCAATTCGGCGCTCCGCAAGGTCGCCCGTGTCCGGCTGTCCAGCGGCATCGAGGTGACGGCCTACATCCCCGGCGTCGGCCACAACCTGCAGGAGCACTCGATCGTGCTCGTGCGCGGCGGCCGTGTGAAGGACCTCCCGGGCGTCCGGTACAAGATCATTCGCGGCACGCTGGACACCCAGGGCGTCCGGAACCGCAAGCAGGGACGCAGCCACTACGGCGCGAAGAAGGAGAAGAGCTGACATGCCGCGCAAGGGCCCCGCTGGCAAGCGCCAGCTGATCGCTGACCCGGTGTACAACTCGCCGCTGGTCACCGCGCTGGTCAACAAGATTCTCCTGGACGGCAAGCGGTCCATCGCGCAGAACATCGTGTACGACGCGCTCGAGGGGTGCCGCGAGAAGACCGGCAACGACCCGGTCGTCACGCTCAAGCGCGCGCTCGACAACGTCAAGCCCACCCTGGAGGTCCGCAGCCGCCGCGTCGGTGGCGCGACCTACCAGGTCCCGGTGGAGGTGCGGCCGGCCCGCAGCACCACCCTCGCGCTCCGGTGGCTGGTGGTGTACGCCCGCCAGCGCCGCGAGAAGACCATGACCGAGCGCCTCATGAACGAGCTGCTCGACGCCAGCAACGGCCTCGGCGCCTCCGTCAAGAAGCGCGAGGACACGCACAAGATGGCGGAGTCCAACAAGGCCTTCGCCCACTACCGCTGGTAACCCCGGCGGGTACTGAACGACGACGAGACGACGCGAGGACACAGTGGCTACCAAAACCGGTGTAGACCTGGCCAAGGTCCGCAACATCGGGATCATGGCCCATATCGACGCGGGCAAGACCACGACGACCGAGCGGATCCTGTTCTACACGGGTATCAGCTACAAGATCGGCGAGGTCCACGACGGCGCGGCGACCATGGACTGGATGGAGCAGGAGCAGGAGCGGGGGATCACCATCACCTCCGCCGCCACCACCTGCGAATGGCCGGTCGACGACGTCAAGCACACCATCAACATCATCGACACCCCCGGCCACGTCGACTTCACCGTCGAGGTGGAGCGCAACCTGCGCGTCCTGGACGGCGCGGTCGCGGTGTTCGACGGTGTCGCGGGCGTCGAGCCGCAGTCCGAGACCGTGTGGCGCCAGGCCGACCGGTACGGCGTGCCCCGCATGTGCTTCGTCAACAAGCTCGACCGGGTCGGCGCGGAGTTCCACCGCTGCGTCGACATGATCCGGGACCGGCTCAACGCCACGCCGCTGGTGCTCCAGCTGCCGATCGGCGCCGAGGCCGACTTCAAGGGCGTCATCGACCTGGTGCGCATGAAGGCCCTCCTCTGGAACGAGGAGGCCAAGCTCGGCGAGATGTACGACACCGTCGACATCCCCGACACGCACGCCGACGCCGCCCGCGAGTGGCACGACAAGCTGGTCGAGACCCTCGCCGAGAACGACGACGAGATCATGGAGCTGTACCTGGAGGGCGAGGAGCCCTCGGTGGAGCAGCTCCACGCCGGCATCCGCCGCGCGACGATCGCCGCCAACCTGACCCCGGTCACCTGCGGCACCGCGTTCAAGAACAAGGGCGTCCAGCCCCTGCTCGACGCGATCGTCCGCTACCTGCCCTCCCCGCTGGACGTCGAGGCCATCGAGGGCCACGCCGTCCGCGACGAGGAGCAGGTGCTCACCCGGAAGCCGAGCGAGGACGAGCCGTTCGCCGCCCTGGCCTTCAAGATCGCCAGCGACCCGCACCTGGGCAAGCTGACCTTCGTGCGCGTCTACTCGGGCGTGCTGGAGGCCGGCACGCAGGTGATGAACTCCGTCAAGGAGCGCAAGGAGCGCATCGGCAAGATCTACCGGATGCACGCCAACAAGCGCACCGAGATCGAGCGCGCGGGCGCCGGCGACATCGTCGCGGTGATGGGTCTCAAGCAGACCACCACCGGTGAGACGCTGTGCGACGACAAGGCCCCGATCGTGCTGGAGTCGATGAACTTCCCGGCGCCGGTCATCCACGTCGCGATCGAGCCGAAGACCAAGGCCGACCAGCAGAAGCTGGGCACCGCGATCCAGCGGCTGGCCGAGGAGGACCCGTCCTTCACGGTCCGGACCGAGGAGGACACCGGCCAGACCGTGATCTCCGGCATGGGCGAGCTCCACCTGGAGATCCTCGTCGACCGGATGAAGCGCGAGTTCAAGGTCGAGGCCAACGTCGGCAAGCCGCAGGTGGCGTACCGCGAGACGATCACCAAGAAGGTCGAGAAGGTCGAGTACACCCACAAGAAGCAGACGGGTGGCTCGGGCCAGTTCGGCCGCGTGATCATCGACCTGGAGCCGCTGGGCGGCGGGTCCGACGGCTACGAGTTCGAGAACAAGGTCACCGGTGGCCGCATCCCGCGGGAGTACATCCCGTCGGTGGACACCGGGTGCCAGGAGGCCGCCGAGTTCGGCGTGCTGGCCGGGTACCCGATGGTGGGTGTCAAGGTCACCCTGCAGGACGGCGCCTACCACGAGGTGGACTCCTCGGAGATGGCGTTCAAGGTCGCCGGTTCCATGGCGTTCAAGGAGGCCGCGCGCCGCGCGGGCGCCACGCTTCTGGAGCCGATGATGGCCGTCGAGGTCACCACGCCCGAGGACAACATGGGCGACGTGATCGGTGACCTCAACAGCCGGCGCGGTCAGGTCCAGTCGATGGACGAGCGCTCGGGGATGCGGGTCGTCAAGGCCCTCGTGCCCCTTTCGGAGATGTTCGGCTACGTGGGTGATCTGCGCAGCAAGACCCAGGGCCGGGCTGTTTTCACCATGCAGTTCGACTCCTACGCCGAGGTTCCTGGAAACGTCGCGCAGGAGATCATCGCCAAGGCTCGGGGCGAATAGCTCCCGGCCTGCCCCAGATCACCAGCCAGCACACGAAGCGGCCGCTAGCCGGCCGAGGATCGCAACAAGGAGCAACCAGTGGCGAAGGCCAAGTTCGAGCGGACGAAGCCGCACGTGAACATCGGCACCATCGGTCACATCGACCACGGTAAGACCACCCTTACCGCGGCGATCACCAAGGTGCTCCACGACCAGCACCCGGACCTCAACCCCTTCACGCCGTTCGAGGACATCGACAAGGCGCCGGAGGAGCGCGAGCGCGGTATCACCATCTCGATCGCGCACGTGGAGTACCAGACCGAGGCCCGGCACTACGCGCACGTGGACTGCCCCGGTCACGCCGACTACATCAAGAACATGATCACCGGTGCGGCGCAGATGGACGGCGCCATCCTGGTGGTCGCGGCGACCGACGGCCCGATGCCGCAGACCAAGGAGCACGTGCTCCTGGCCCGCCAGGTCGGCGTTCCCTACATCGTCGTCGCGCTGAACAAGTGCGACATGGTGGACGACGAGGAGATCCTGGAGCTCGTCGAGCTCGAGGTCCGCGAGCTGCTCTCCGAGTACGAGTTCCCGGGCGACGACGTCCCGGTCGTCAAGGTGTCCGCCTTCCAGGCGCTCCAGGGCGACGCCAAGTGGGGCGAGTCGATCGTCGAGCTGATGAACGCCGTCGACGAGAACGTGCCTGAGCCGGTCCGTGACATCGACAAGCCGTTCCTGATGCCGATCGAGGACGTCTTCTCGATCACCGGCCGCGGCACCGTCGTGACCGGCCGCGTCGAGCGCGGTGTCGTGAACGTCAACGAGACCGTCGACATCATCGGCATCAAGAACGAGAAGACCTCGACCACCGTCACCGGTGTCGAGATGTTCCGCAAGCTGCTCGACCAGGGCCAGGCGGGCGACAACGTCGGCCTGCTCCTGCGCGGCATCAAGCGCGAGGACGTCGAGCGCGGCCAGTGCGTCATCAAGCCGGGCACCACCACCCCGCACACCGAGTTCGAGGCGCAGGTCTACATCCTGTCCAAGGACGAGGGCGGCCGGCACACGCCGTTCTTCAACAACTACCGTCCGCAGTTCTACTTCCGGACCACCGACGTGACCGGCGTGGTGAACCTCCCCGAGGGCACCGAGATGGTCATGCCGAGCGACAACACCGAGATGCGCGTCGAGCTGATCCAGCCCGTCGCCATGGAGGAGGGCCTGAAGTTCGCCATCCGCGAGGGTGGCCGGACCGTCGGCTCGGGTCGCGTCACCAAGATCATCAAGTAGGACTCCCTCGCCGGTACGGCGGCCCGACCTCCTGCGGGCAGGCGGGCCGCCGTACCGCGACAGAAGAAGTAACCAGCGGCACTACAGCAAAGGACACCGAGGCCACCATGGCGGGACAGAAGATCCGCATCCGGCTCAAGGCCTACGACCACGAGGTCATCGACACCTCCGCGAAGAAGATCGTTGAGACGGTGACGCGGACGGGCGCCAAGGTCGCGGGCCCGGTGCCGCTGCCGACCGAGAAGAACGTGTACTGCGTCATCCGCTCGCCGCACAAGTACAAGGACAGCCGCGAGCACTTCGAGATGCGCACGCACAAGCGGCTGATCGACATCATCGATCCCACGCCCAAGACGGTCGACTCGCTCATGCGGCTCGACCTTCCGGCCGGCGTTGACATCGAGATCAAGCTCTAAGGGACGCACCGAGAGATGAGTAAGCAGAGGAAGGGCGTCCTGGGCGAGAAGCTCGGCATGACCCAGGTCTTCGACGATGAGGGCCGGATCGTTCCGGTGACCGTCGTCCAGGCCGGGCCGTGTGTCGTGACCCAGCTCCGCACCCAGGAGAGCGACGGATACACCGCCGTCCAGATCGGGTACGGGCAGATCGACCCGCGCAAGGTGAACAAGCCGCGCACGGGTCACTTCGAGAAGGCCGGCGTGACGCCGCGCCGCTACCTCGTCGAACTGCGGGCCGACGACACCACCGGGTACGAACTCGGCCAGGAGATCACCGTCGAGGTCTTCGAGGCCGGCCAGAAGATCGACGTCACCGGCACGAGCAAGGGCAAGGGCACCGCGGGCGTCATGAAGCGCCACGGGTTCGCCGGCCTGGGCGCCTCTCACGGCACCCAGCGCAAGCACCGCTCGCCCGGCTCGATCGGCGGCTGCGCGACCCCTGGTCGCGTCTTCAAGGGCCTGCGCATGGCGGGGCGGCACGGCAACGCCCGCACCACCGTGCAGAACCTGACCGTTCACGCCATCGACACGGACAAGAACCTGCTGCTCATCAAGGGCGCGGTTCCCGGTCCGAACGGTGGCGTGGTGCTGGTCCGCGACGCTGTGAAGGGAGCGGGCAAGTGACGACCAAGCTCGACATCGATCTGCCTGCGGACATCTTCGACGCGAAGACCAGCGTCCCGCTGATCCACCAGGTCGTGGTGGCGCAGGAGGCCGCGGCCCGCCAGGGCACGCACTCCACCAAGACCCGGGGCGAGGTCTCCGGCGGCGGCAAGAAGCCGTACCGGCAGAAGGGCACCGGCCGGGCCCGCCAGGGTTCGACCCGGGCGCCGCAGTTCGCCGGCGGTGGCACCGTGCACGGCCCTCAGCCGCGCGACTACAGCCAGCGCACGCCCAAGAAGATGAAGGCCGCCGCGCTGCGCGGCGCCCTGTCGGACCGGGCGCGCTACGGGCTGGTCCACGTGGTCGACAACCTCATCGAGGGCGACACCCCGAAGACGAAGGACGCGCTGGCCGCGCTCCGCACGATCACCGAGGCCCAGCGGGTCCTGGTGGTCCTCGACCGCGAGGACGAGGTCACCTGGAAGAGCCTGCGCAACGTGGCCGAGGTGCACGTCATCGTCTCCGACCAGCTCAACACCTACGACGTGCTGGTGAACCACGACGTCGTCTTCACCAAGGCCGCCTACGACGAGTTCGTGGCGCGCGCCGGCAAGAAGGAGCGGGCGAAGTGAGCAGGATCGCCGACCCCCGGGACGTCATCATCGCGCCGGTCGTCTCGGAGAAGAGCTACGGGCTTCTCGACGAGAACAAGTACACGTTCGTCGTCGCGCCCGACGCCAACAAGACGCAGATCAAGCAGGCCGTCGAGGAGGTGTTCAACGTCAAGGTGACGAACGTGAACACCCTCAACCGGCCGGGCAAGCGCAAGCGCACCCGGTTCGGCTACGGCAAGCGCAAGGACACCAAGCGCGCCATCGTCAGCCTGGCCGAGGGCGAGCGGATCGACATCTTCGGCGGCCCGGCCTAAGGCCGGGAGACCGACCGAAGAGTTAGTAAGGGATGAACGAAAAAGATGGGCATCCGTAAGTACAAGCCGACGACTCCGGGTCGTCGCGGGTCCAGCGTGGCCGACTTCGTGGAGGTCACGCGCCGCGAGCCCGAGAAGTCGCTGCTGCGTCCGCTCCCCAAGAAGGGCGGCCGCAACAACCACGGCCGCATCACCACGCGCCACCAGGGCGGCGGGCACAAGCGCGCCTACCGGGTGATCGACTTCCGCCGGCACGACAAGGACGGCGTGCCGGCGAAGGTCGCGCACATCGAGTACGACCCCAACCGCACCGCGCGCATCGCGCTGCTGCACTACGCCGACGGCGAGAAGCGCTACATCCTCGCGCCGACCGGCCTGAAGCAGGGCGACCGCGTGGAGAACGGCGCGGGCTCGGACATCAAGCCGGGCAACTGCCTGCCGCTGCGCAACATCCCGACCGGTACGGTCGTGCACGCCATCGAGCTGCGGCCCGGCGGCGGCGCCAAGCTGGCCCGTTCCGCGGGCGCCGGCGTCCAGCTGCTGGCCAAGGAGGGCAAGTACGCCACGCTGCGCATGCCCTCCGGCGAGATGCGGATGGTCGACGTGCGCTGCCGCGCGACGGTCGGCTCCGTGGGCAACGCCGAGCAGTCGAACATCAACTGGGGCAAGGCCGGCCGGATGCGGTGGAAGGGCAAGCGCCCGACCGTCCGCGGTGTGGCCATGAACCCGATCGACCACCCGCACGGTGGTGGTGAGGGCAAGACCTCCGGTGGCCGGCACCCGGTGAACCCGAACGGCAAGAAGGAAGGCCGTACTCGCCAGGCGAACAAGTCGAGCGACCGGCTGATCGTCCGTCGTCGCAGCAAGAAGAAGCGGTAGGAGTCGCTCGCTATGCCACGTAGCCTTAAGAAGGGTCCCTTCGTGGACGACCACCTGATCAAGAAGGTGGACGCCCAGAACGAGAAGGGCACCAAGAACGTCATCAAGACGTGGTCGCGGCGCTCCATGATCGTGCCGGACATGATCGGTCACACGATCGCCGTGCACGACGGCCGCAAGCACGTGCCGGTGTTCATCACCGACGCGATGGTGGGACACAAGCTCGGCGAGTTCGCGCCGACGCGCACGTTCCGCAGCCACGTCAAGGAAGACCGCCGCAGCCGTCGCGGCTGAGCAGGCAGTAGATCGTACGGAGAGAGGGAACAGCGATGGAAGCCAGGGCCCAGGCGCGGTTCATCCGCGTCACGCCCAGGAAGGCCCGCCGCGTGGTGGACCTCATCCGCGGCCTGCCTGCCGCGGAGGCTCAGGCGGTGCTGCGGTTCGCCCCACAGGCTGCGAGTGAGCCGGTGGGCAAGGTGCTGGCGAGTGCCATCGCCAACGCCGAGCACAACTTCAAGCTCGACACCGACACGCTCGTCGTGAGCCGTGCGTGGGTCGACGAGGGGCCGACGCTCAAGCGTTTCCGGCCTCGCGCTCAGGGTCGGGCTTACCGCATCAACAAGCGCACGAGCCACATCACCGTGGTCGTGGAGTCGCGCGAAGAGGCTTCGGCGACGAGCGGTAAGAAGCAGAGGAGGGCCCGGTAGTGGGTCAGAAGATCAACCCGCACGGGTTCCGGCTCGGCATCACCACCGACCACAAGAGCGTGTGGTTCGCCGACAAGCTCTACAAGGACTACGTCAAGGAAGACGTCCAGATCCGGCGCATGCTGCAGAAGGGCATGGACCGGGCGGGCATCTCCAAGGTGGAGATCGAGCGGACCCGTGACCGTGTCGAGGTCAACATCCACACCGCCCGGCCGGGCATCGTCATCGGCCGCCGCGGCGCGGAGGCCGAGCGGCTCCGGGGCGACCTGGAGAAGCTGACCGGCAAGCAGGTGCGGCTGAACATCCTCGAGGTCAAGAACCCCGAGATCGACGCTCAGCTGGTCGCGCAGGGCGTGGCCGAGCAGCTGTCCAGCCGGGTCGCGTTCCGCCGCGCCATGCGCAAGGCGATCCAGTCCGCGATGAAGTCCGGTGCCAAGGGCATCAAGGTCCAGTGCGGCGGGCGCCTGGGCGGGGCCGAGATGTCCCGTTCGGAGTTCTACCGCGAGGGCCAGGTCCCGCTGCACACCCTGCGCGCCGACATCGACTACGGCTTCTACGAGGCCCGTACGACGTTCGGCCGCATCGGCGTGAAGGTGTGGATCTACAAGGGCGAGGCCGCGGCGACCCGCGCCGAGCGCGAGCAGAAGGCCGCGCAGCAGCGCGCCGCCGGCGGTGGCGGCGGCGGTGGCCGCGAGCGCCGCGGTGACCGCCGTGGCGGTCGCGGTGGCGGTGGCGGCGGTGGCCGCGGCGGTCAGCGCGGCGGCGGCGAGCGCGGCGAGCGCGCCCCCAAGCAGCAGCAGAGTTCAGAGCAGCAGGCCCCCGCGAACGAGGCTGCTGCGAGTGGTGAGGGGAGCTGAAGTAGCCGATGCTGATCCCTCGTAAGGTCAAGCACCGTAAGCAGCACCACCCGAAGCGCCGGGGGATGGCCAAGGGCGGCACCCGCGTGACGTTCGGCGAGTTCGGCATCCAGGCCGTCGAGGGCGCGTACGTGACCAACCGGCAGATCGAGGCCGCGCGTATCGCGATGACCCGCCACATCAAGCGTGGCGGCAAGGTCTGGATCAACATCTTCCCGGACCGCCCGCTGACCAAGAAGCCGGCCGAGACCCGCATGGGTTCCGGTAAGGGCTCGGTCGAGTGGTGGGTGGCCAACGTGAAGCCGGGCCGCGTGATGTTCGAGATCTCGTACCCGAACGAGCAGATCGCTCGTGAGGCGCTCACCCGCGCGATCCACAAGCTGCCGATGAAGTGCAAGATTGTTAAGCGAGAGGTGGGTGAGTCCTGATGGCCAAGGGTCTTACCGCCGACGATCTGCGGACCGAGCCCGAGGACGTCCTGGTCACCAAGCTGAAGGAGGCGAAGGAGGAGCTTTTCAACCTTCGCTTCCAGGCCGCCACCGGCCAGCTGGAGAGCCACGGGCGGCTGCGCACCGTGAAGCGCGAGATCGCCCGCATCTACACCGTGATGCGGGAGCGGGAGCTCGGCATCGTCACGGTCGAGGAGTCCTCGGAGGGCAACGATGACTGAGCAGCAGACGGAGCAGCGGAACACCCGCAAGGTGCTCGAGGGCCTCGTGGTGAGCGACAAGATGGACAAGACCGTGGTCGTGTCCGTCGAGGACCGCATCACCCACCGCCGGTACCACAAGGTGATCCGCCGTACGACCAAGTACAAGGCGCACGACGAGGCCAACGAGTGTGGCGTCGGCGACCGCGTCCGGCTCATGGAGACCCGCCCGATGTCGGCGACCAAGCGCTGGCGCGTGGTGGAGATCCTCGAGAAGGCCAAGTAATTACTGGTTCCGCCAGGCTCCCCGGAACGCGGGAACGCGATCCGGGGAGAACCGGTGTGACGAACAGGAGTTGACGTGATCCAGCAGGAGTCGCGACTCAAGGTCGCCGACAACACGGGTGCGAAGGAGATCCTTTGCATCCGGGTTCTCGGCGGCTCGGGTCGGCGCTACGCGGGAGTCGGCGACATCATCGTCGCGACGGTGAAGGACGCCCTTCCCGGCGCGGGCGTGAAGAAGGGTGACGTCGTCAAGGCGGTCGTCGTGCGCACCCGCAAGGAGCGCCGGCGTCCGGACGGCTCCTACATCCGCTTCGACGAGAACGCGGCCGTCCTGATCAAGGACGGTGGCGACCCCCGTGGCACCCGTATCTTCGGCCCGGTGGGCCGCGAGCTGCGCGAGAAGAAGTTCATGAAGATCATCTCGCTCGCGCCGGAGGTGCTGTGATGAAGATCAGGAAGGGCGACGAGGTCATCGTCCTCGCCGGCAAGGACAAGGGTGCGACGGGCAAGGTCCTGCGCGTCGACCCGCGCGCCGAGCGCGTCGTCGTCGAGGGCGTCAACCTCATCACCAAGAACATCAAGGCCGACCAGCAGCGCGCCGGCAAGGAGAGCGGCCGCGTGACGGTCGAGGCGCCGCTGCACGCCAGCAACGTCGCGATCGTCGAGGACGGCAAGCCGGTCCGGATCGGCTACAAGTTCGACGACGACGGCAACAAGGTCCGGATCTCGCGCCGTAGCGGTAAGGAGATCTGAGATGACCGAAACTGCCACCGAGCGCCCCGTTCCGGCCCCCCGGCTGAAGCTTCGCTACCGCGAAGAGATCGCCCAGGCCATGCAGGAGCAGTTCGGCTACGCCAACGTGATGCAGATCCCCGGGCTGACCAAGATCGTGGTCAACATGGGTGTCGGCGAGGCCGCCAAGGACGCGAAGGTCATCGAGGGCGCGATCCGCGACCTGTCGGCGATCACCGGTCAGAAGCCGGCCGTGAACCGGGCCAAGAAGTCGATCGCCCAGTTCAAGCTGCGCGAGGGCATGCCGATCGGCGCGCACGTCACGCTGCGCGGCGACCGCATGTGGGAGTTCCTGGACCGGCTGCTGGCCACCGCGCTGCCCCGGATCCGCGACTTCCGCGGCCTGTCGCCCAAGCAGTTCGACGGGAACGGGAACTACACCTTCGGCCTGACCGAGCAGGTCATGTTCCACGAGGTGGACCCGGACAAGATCGACCGCACCCGCGGCATGGACATCACGGTGGTCACCACCGCGAAGACCGACGACGAGGGCCGGGCGCTCCTGAAGCTCCTGGGCTTCCCCTTCAAGGAGAACTGAGCATGGCGAAGAAGTCGCTGATCGCCAAGGCGGCCCGGAAGCCCAAGTTCGGCGTGCGCAGCTACACTCGTTGCTCGCGCTGCGGGCGCCCGCGTTCGGTCTACCGGAAGTTCGGCCTGTGCCGGGTCTGCTTCCGGGAGATGGCCCACCGCGGCGAGCTGCCGGGCATCACCAAGTCCAGCTGGTAAGCGCCGGCCGCACTGAGCCGGCGTCCCAGCCTGTAATAACCACCGGGCACCTGAAGAAGGTGCCCACGACCGCGCCAAAGGTCCACGGGTTTCATCGGCCCGAGGAAACCGTGGCGAGGGAGGGCCTGTAGCCCATGACGATGACCGATCCGATCGCAGACATGCTGACGCGTCTGCGGAACGCGAACTCGGCGTACCACGACTCGGTGTCGATGCCGTACTCGAAGATCAAGGCGCACATCTCCGAGATCCTCCAGCAGGAGGGCTACATCTCGGGCTGGAGCGTGGAGGACGCCGAGGTCGGCAAGAAGCTCGTGATCGAGCTGAAGTTCGGCCCGACGCGTGAGCGCTCCATCGCCGGCATCAAGCGCGTCTCGAAGCCGGGTCTGCGCGTGTACGCGAAGAAGGACAACCTGCCCAAGGTCCTCGGCGGACTGGGCGTCGCGATCATCTCGACGTCCTCCGGCCTGATGACCGACCGGCAGGCCGGCAAGCGTGGCGTGGGCGGGGAAGTCCTCGCCTACGTCTGGTGAGGGGAGGGCACTAGTTATGTCGCGTATCGGACGTCTCCCCATCGCCGTTCCCAGCGGTGTCGACCTGCGGGTCGACGGCCGCCAGGTCACCGTCAAGGGGCCCAAGGGCGAGCTCAGCCACACCGTCGCCGAGCCCATCGAGGTGGCGCTGGAGGACGGCACGGTCACCGTGACCCGCCCGGACGACATCAACGTCAACCGCGCGCTGCACGGGCTGACCCGCACGCTGATCAACAACATGGTGGTCGGCGTGACCGAGGGTTACAAGAAGACCCTGGTCATCCAGGGCGTCGGCTACCGAGTGGTGGCCAAGGGCAAGAACCTGGAGTTCTCGCTCGGCTACAGCCACCCGATCACGGTGGAGCCCCCGGAGGGCATCACCTTCACGGTGGAGAAGCCGACCCAGCTGGTCGTCGAGGGCATCGACAAGCAGAAGGTCGGCGAGGTCGCCGCCAACATCCGCAAGCTGCGCAAGCCCGACCCGTACAAGGGCAAGGGCGTGCGGTACGAGGGCGAGCAGATCCGCCGCAAGGTCGGAAAGGCTGGTAAGTAGTCATGGCAGGCACGAAGACCCTGGCCGGCAAGGCCACGTCGGCACGGGCGAAGTCCCGCAAGCGCCGGCACATCCGGGTCCGCAAGAAGGTCGTGGGCACCGCCGCGCGGCCGCGCCTGGTCGTGACGCGCTCCAGCCGGCACATGTTCGTCCAGGTGATCGACGACACCGCGGGCCACACGCTGGCCTACGCGTCGACGATGGAGGTCGACCTGCGCGCCGGCGACGGCGACAAGACGGCCAAGTCCCGCCGGGTCGGCGAGCTCGTCGCCGCCCGGGCCAAGGAGGCCGGGGTGACCGCCGTGGTCTTCGACCGGGGCGGGAACAAGTACCACGGCCGCGTGGCCGCCGTCGCCGACGGCGCGCGCGAGGGGGGCCTGGAACTCTGATGGCCCTGTCTTTCGTCAACGAGAAGAGGAACCACTGATGGCAGCGCAGAGGCGTGGTGGCGGTCAGGGTGGCGACCGTCGCGACGGCCGCCGCGACGACCGCCGCGGTGGCGCCGACAAGGGCCAGTCGTACATCGAGAAGGTCGTGGCGATCAACCGCGTCGCCAAGGTCGTGAAGGGTGGTCGTCGCTTCAGCTTCACCGCCCTGGTGATCGTCGGTGACGGCAACGGCACCGTCGGCGTCGGCTACGGCAAGGCCAAGGAGGTGCCCGCGGCGATCGCCAAGGGCGTCGAGGAGGCCAAGAAGCACTTCTTCAAGGTGCCGCGGATCCAGGGCACCATCCCGCACCTGGTGCAGGCGCGCGACGCCGCGGGCGAGGTCCTGCTGCGTCCGGCCAGCCCCGGTACCGGCGTCATCGCCGGTGGCCCGGTGCGCGCGGTCCTGGAGGCCGCCGGCATCCACGACGTGCTGAGCAAGTCGCTGGGCAGCGACAACGCGATCAACATCGTGCACGCCACGATCGCGGGCCTGAAGTCGCTGAAGCGGCCCGAGGAGATCGCCGCCAAGCGCGGTCTGCCGATCGAGGACGTCGCCCCGGCCGCCATGCTGCGGGCGCGCGCCGCCGGCAGCGAGCCGCGACAGGAGGTCGCCTCCTCATGAGCCAGCTCAAGATCACCCAGACCAAGTCGGTGATCAGCGAGAAGCAGAACCAGCGTGACACGCTGCGCACCCTCGGTCTCAAGAAGATCGGCCAGAGTGTCGTCCGCGAGGACCGGCCCGAGGTGCGCGGCATGATCCGGACGGTGAACCACCTGGTCACCGTCGAGGAGGTCGACTGACATGGCGGACCTCAGCAAGGACGCCGCGGGTGCCGAGGGCACCCCGCTGAAGGTGCACGACCTGCGGCCCGCCCCGGGCGCCAACAGGGCCAAGACCCGCAAGGGCCGCGGCGAGGCGTCCAAGGGCAAGACCGCGGGCCGCGGCACCAAGGGCACCAAGGCCCGCAGCACGGTCCCGGTCGGGTTCGAGGGCGGCCAGATGCCCCTGATCCGCCGGGTGCCGAAGCTCAAGGGCTTCAAGAACCCGAACCGGGTCGAGTTCCAGGTCGTGAACCTGGACAAGCTCTCCGCCCTCTACCCCGAGGGCGGCGAGGTCACCGCCGAGGACCTGGCGGCCAAGGGCGCGGTGCGCCGCGGCCGTCCGGTCAAGGTGCTCGGCAGCGGCGAGATTTCCGTCGCGGTGCAGGTGAAGGCGCACGCCTTCTCCGGCTCCGCCAAGGAGAAGATCGCGGCCGCCGGCGGCTCCGCCGAAGAGCTGTAAGAAGGAACGCCCGATGATGCCGGGGACGTGCGCGCCGTCCGCCGGGACTCCCGAGGTCCCGGCGCTCGGCGGCACGGTCCCGGCATCATCTGCTGTTAGAGTCACACCGGCGGTGGTGTCCCCCTACGGGCCCGCCGTCGTCCATGGACCCGATTCCGGCCCCTCGGCGGCCAAGGATTCGCCAGTCGCGCAGGAGGAATGGTGCTGACCGCGTTCGCTCGGGCTTTCCGTACGCCGGACCTGCGTAAGAAACTCTTGTTCACGCTGTTCATCATCGTGATCTTCCGGATCGGCTCGATGCTGCCGTCCCCGGGCGTGAACACCGAGGTGCTGCGCGAGACGGCCGACGCCGCCAAGGAGAGCAACCAGCTCTACGGCCTGGTCGACCTGTTCAGCGGCGGAGCGCTGCTGAAACTGTCGGTGTTCGCGCTGGGCATCATGCCCTACATCACCGCGAGCATCATTCTCCAGCTGCTGACGGTGGTGATCCCGCGGCTGGAGGCCCTCAAGAAGGAGGGCCAGTCCGGCACCACCAAGATCACCCAGTACACCCGCTACCTGACCGTCGGCCTGGCGATCCTGCAGGCCACCGGCATCGTGGCGATGGCGAGTACGGGGCAGCTGTTCCAGGGCGTGGCCGGCGGCCAGGACGTCCTCTACAACAACGACGTGTTCACGATCATCACGATCGTGGTCTGCATGACGGCCGGCACCGCGGTCATCATGTGGCTGGGCGAGCTGATCACCGACCGCGGCGTCGGCAACGGCATGTCCATTCTGATCTTCACCCAGGTGGTCGCGGTCTTCCCCGGCCAGTTCTGGAGCATCTACAAGTCCAAGGGCGGCTTCGTCTTCGCCATCGTGCTGATCGTCGGTATCGCGATCATGGCCGGTGTCGTCTTCGTCGAGCAGGCCCAGCGGCGCATCCCGGTGCAGTACGCCAAGCGGATGGTCGGCCGCCGGATGTACGGCGGGACCTCGACCTACATCCCGCTGAAGGTCAACCAGGCGGGCATCATCCCCGTGATCTTCGCCTCATCGCTGCTCTACCTGCCGGTGCTGGCGACGCAGCTGTGGCCCAACACGAAGTGGCTGCAGAAGGCCCAGCCGTACCTGGCCCAGGACAACCCCTGGCACATGGGCGTCTTCTTCGCCTTCATCGTCTTCTTCACGTACTTCTATGTGGCCATCACGTTCAACCCCACTGAAGTCGCCGACAACATGAAGAAGTATGGTGGTTTCATCCCAGGTATCCGTCCGGGCCGGCCGACCGCCGAGTACCTCGACTACGTGCTCACCAGGATCACCACGCCCGGTGCGCTCTACCTGGGGGTCGTCTCCCTGATCCCGATGGTCGCCTTCGCGCTCATCGGGGCGAGCCAGGACTTCGCGTTCGGGGGGACGAGCATCCTCATCGTCGTCGGCGTCGGACTGGATACCGTGAAGCAGATCGAGAGTCAGCTCCAGCAGCGCAATTACGAGGGCTTCCTCCGGTAGTGCGCATCGTTCTGGTGGGCCCCCCGGGAGCGGGCAAGGGGACGCAGGCCCAGTTCATCGCATCGCATCTGTCCATCCCGAAGATCTCGACAGGTGACATCTTCCGCGCCAACGTCAGCGGCGGCACCGAACTCGGCAAGCAGGCCAAGAAGTTCATGGACCGCGGCGACCTCGTCCCCGATGAGGTCACGATCGCGATGGTGCGCGACCGGCTGGCCGAGGACGACGCGGCGCACGGGTTCCTGCTGGACGGGTTCCCGCGCAACGTGCCGCAGGCCGAGACGCTGAAGAAGATCCTCGCCGAGTGGGACTCCCGCCTGGACATCGTGCTGGAGCTGGTCGTCGACGAGGACGAGGTCGTACGGCGGCTGTCGGGCCGGCGCACCTGCGAGCAGTGCGGGCGCATCTGGCACGTCGACTTCGACGACAAGCAGGACGACATCTGCGACGAGTGCGGCGGTCACCTGTTCCAGCGGGACGACGACAAGGAAGAGGTCGTCCGGCACCGCCTCGAGGTGTACCAGGAACAAACCGCGCCGCTCGTGCAGTTCTATGCAGACGAGAACATTCTGGTCGGTATCGACGCGACCGGTCCGGTCGAGGAGGTCACCAACCGCGCCCTCGCGGCGCTTCGGCCGCTGGAGAAGTGATCCCCGCGGCCCGGAGAACGGCCATGGTCAAGGGGAGAGATGTTCAGACGGCGTAGGCCCGCGATCCAGGTGAAGACCCCGGAGCAGGTGGAGCTGATGCGGGCGGCCGGCCTGCTGGTCGGCCGGACCCTGGAGCTGCTGCGCGACGCGGTCAAGCCCGGGATCACCACCAAGGATCTCGACGTGATCGCGGAGACCAACATCCGCGACAACGGCGGCGTCCCGTCGTTCAAGGGCTACCACGGCTTCCCGGCGACGATCTGCGCCTCGGTGAACGAGGAGATCGTGCACGGCATCCCCAGCTCCGGCAAGGAGCTGCGGGACGGCGACATCATCTCCATCGACTGCGGCGCGATCGTCGAGGGCTGGCACGGCGACTCGGCGATCACCGTCCCGGTGGGGGAGATCTCCGCCGAGCAGGCCCGGCTCCTGGAGGTCACCGAGACGTCCCTGTGGCACGGTCTGGCGGCCGGGATCGCCGGGGCCAGGCTCACGGACATGTCGCACGCGATCGAGTCGTACATCCGCTCTCAGGGCCGCTACGGCATCGTCGAGGGGTACGGGGGGCACGGCATCGGGACCGAGATGCACATGGACCCGCTGATCCCCAACCACGGCGCGCCCGGCCACGGGCCCGAGCTGGAGGTCGGGATGTGCTTCGCGGTCGAGCCGATGGTCAATCTCGGCACCAAGAACACCCTGGAACTCGAGGACGGCTGGACCGTCGTCACCACCGACGGCCTCCACTCGGCGCACTTCGAGCACACGTTCGCCGTGACCCCCGAAGGGCCTCGCGTGCTCACGGCACTTGACGAGGGCCGGGAGTGGTTCGCCAAGCTGGGGAGCAGCAACTCCTCCTGAAGCCACGAGGGAATGGCCATGCCGCCCAACCCCGACATGAGGGCCTCGGACGCCGACCGCGACCGGGTCGCCTCGACCCTGCGCGAGCACTGCGCGCAGGGCCGGATCACCATGGACGAGCTGGAGGAGCGGCTGGAGGCCACCTACGCCGCCCGCACGCTCGGCCAGCTCGAAGAGGTCACCCACGACCTGCCGGAAGAGGACCTGCACCAGCTGCCCGTCCCGGCCGACCAGCGGACCTCGTACGTCCCGGAGCGCAAGGGCCAGGGCGGTGAGCTGTACCGGGCCGGGATGCGCGGGATGTGGGCCACCTGGGCGACCGTCAGCGGGATCAACCTCGTCATCTGGCTGGCCATCGCGCTGACCGGCAACCTGGTCTACCCGTGGTGGCTGTGGGTCGCCGGCCCGTGGGGGATCATGCTCTTGATCGGCCAGATCTTCGGCCCGAAGCGCCCCTGAACGCGGCGCTCCCGGTCAGTCCACCTCCATCAGCGGGCGGTAGTTGCCCGTCGGCAGGAAGTGCGTGGTCGCGCCGCCGTCCACGCCCACCAGGTGCACCGCGAAGCCGGCCGGCTCGCCGGTCACGGCCGCGCGCCCGGCCGAGGTCAGGTCGAGGAACAGCTGCCGGTACGTGCTGGGGCAGGTGGTGCTCACCCGGCCGGCCAGCATCCCCACCGAGCCGCGGTGCACGTAACCGCTGATCAGCCGGACCACCTGCTTGTGGCGCCCGATGACGTCGGCGAACCCGCTCGGGTCGATGAAGCGCAGGTCGTCCAGGAACGGGATGCCGACGGGGAACGGCGGGTGGTGGGTCGCGACCACGGTCGGGGTCCCGGGCTGCTCCGCGAGCGTGGCGTCGAGCCAGGCCAGCCGCTCGGGGTCCATGTTCCCGTACTGCGAGCCGGGGACGCTGGTGTCGCAGCACACCAGGCGCACGCCGGCCACGTCCACCGCGTACTGCACCGGGGCCTGGGGGAGGACGCCGCTCGCCGCCACCGCCGGATGATCGCCGAACGCGGCGCGCAGCGAGTCGCGGTCGTCGTGGTTGCCGGGCAGCGGGTAGACGGCCATCGGCAGCGGCGACAGGAGCGCGTGCAGGCGGGCGTACTCCGCCGGCCGGCCGCCGTCGGCGAGATCGCCGGTGAGGACCACGGCGTCCGGGCGCGCAGGCAGCGACAGCAGGCTCGACACCGCGGCCCGCAGGGCCCGTACGGGGCCGGAGTCGTCGTCCACCGCGCCGCCGCGGCCGACCGCGATGTGGATGTCGCTGAGCTGCGCGATGATCGCCATTGATCCCCTCCCCCTGAGCAAGCACATCACGGAACCGGGCCGCGGGCACGCGCCCCCCGGCGCCGGAACCGAGTCGATCTTGACGGCGCGCGGGCGCGCTGTCGATCCGGCCGTCCGAGAGCAACATCACGTCCGCGGCGGGCCGTCCCGGGCGTGGCGCGGCCTCTGCCGGAGGCCCGCAGTCCCCTGGCCGGGCCGCTGGTCAGGCGACGTGCTGGATGACCGCCTGGAGCGCCGTGGTGACGTCCTCGGCGGCCGGCGCCACGTCCGGTACGACGTCGCGCAGCGCGAGCCAGCCGTTGATCGCCTGGGTGGTGGGACGGGCCTCGCGCAGCTGCGGGTCGTCGTAGTCGTACCACGCGGCGACCTTGGACCAGCGCCAGAGCCGGTGCCCCGCCGACGACATCTCGGAGGCGGGGAACCCGCCCGGCCCGCGCGCGCCGGTGATCGACAACCGTACCGAGTCGACCGACCGGCCGACGCGCTCGGAGATGTCGCGGATCGTCAGCAGCGGGTCGGCCTCGACCCGCTGGACGCGCAGCCCGGGCGCGCTGGCCTCCATGTGCTCGACCAGTTCCATGATCGCGGCGGCGAGGGTGCGGCCCTGCCAGGTGCACGAGGCGTTGCCGGGCCGTTCGGCGTGCTGCGGTTCGGTGACGATCGAGACGGTGACGTAGCCGTGCGTGCGGTCGAACAGGTCGTCCAGCTCCTCCTCGAAGAGGGGACGGCTGAGGATCAGCGCGAAGTCGTAACTCGGCATGCCGACCCTCCCCGGACGGATCCTCCCTGGACGTCCTTCCTCCCGAAAGGTACAACGCGCGGGCGCTGTATGCTTGGGTCGGGAGCAGTCTCCGGAGCCGAGTCGTGCGACAATTTCACATTCGGCCGCCGGGTGACGTAAACTCTCATGTCGGCTCGCTGTCGGCCGCCTCGTTCCTGCCCGGACTTTCCGTCCCGGCGATGGTCGCGGCCGGGTTCCCTTGGAGATCCCAGGATTTCTTGTGGTGGACGCTGCGGGCCGGCGTCCAATGAGCCGATCAGTGAAGCGCGGAGGACATGCCCAAGAAGGAAGGCGCCATCGAGATCGAGGGCACCGTCATCGAGTCCCTCCCCAACGCCATGTTCCGAGTGGAGCTGGACAACGGGCACAAGGTGCTCGCCCACATCAGCGGGAAGATGCGGATGCACTACATCCGGATCCTGCCGGACGACCGCGTCGTCGTGGAGCTGAGCCCCTACGACCTCTCGCGCGGTCGGATCGTCTACCGCTACAAGTAATCCCACTGGGGTTGCCTTCCCCGTGCGTGGCGGCGCGGGGGTGACCCTGAACCTAGGAGACCCAGTGAAGGTCAAGCCGAGCGTCAAGAAGATCTGCCAGAAGTGCCGCGTCATCCGCCGGCACGGCCGGGTCATGGTGATCTGCTCCGACCCGCGCCACAAGCAGCGCCAGGGCTGACGCCCTGACGGACACCGCCCCCACCCGGGGACGGCGTCCGGAGAAACTCCAGAACGCGCATCGCACTCCTTCACACGTCGCCGTACGAAACCGGTCCGGAGCCCAGGCTCTAGATCAGGTCGTACGGCACCGGCGTGTGAGGGGGAACCCTCGGACGGAGGCCGAGGCCGCCACCCGGGCAGGGTGTTCGCGGGAAGCGGTGCGCTCATACCTCCGCGAAACGAAAGGACTGCCCGAGATGGCACGCCTGCTCGGCGTCGACCTCCCGCGCGACAAGCGCGTGGAGATCGCTCTCACCTACATCTTCGGCATCGGCCGGACCCGGGCCCAGGAGACCCTGGCGGGCACCGGGGTGAACCCGGACCTGCGGGTCCACCAGCTCGGCGACGATGAGCTGATCAAGCTCCGCGACTGGATCGAGGCGAACTACAAGACGGAGGGCGACCTCCGCCGCGAGGTTCAGGCCGACATCCGCCGCAAGATCGAGATCGGTTGCTACCAGGGCATCCGGCACCGCCGCGGTCTTCCCGTGCACGGCCAGCGCACGCAGACCAACGCGCGTACGCGCAAGGGCAAGAAGAAGACCGTGGCCGGCAAGAAGAAGGCCGGCAAGAAGTAGTCCGGTACGCGGACCGCTCGGTCCGTTCCGGATCGATGACCTCAGGAGTAGAGAGAGCAGATGCCTCCCAAGAGCCGTGTCGGCGCGAAGAAGGTGCGCCGCAAGGAAAAGAAGAACGTCGCTCACGGGCACGCCCACATCAAGAGCACGTTCAACAACACGATCGTCTCGATCACCGACCCGAACGGGAACGTGATCTCGTGGGCCTCCTCCGGCCACGTGGGCTTCAAGGGCTCCCGCAAGTCGACGCCCTACGCCGCCCAGCAGGCCGCCGAGTCTGCCGCGCGCCGCGCCATGGAGCACGGCATGCGCAAGGTCGACGTGTTCGTCAAGGGCCCGGGCTCCGGCCGTGAGACCGCCATCCGGTCGCTGCAGGCGACCGGCCTCGAGGTGGGCTCCATCCAGGACGTCACCCCGGTCCCGCACAACGGCTGCCGCCCGCCGAAGCGGCGCCGGGTCTGAGCCAGGAGGAGAAGACAGACAATGGCTCGTTACACGGGCGCCGACTGCAAGCTTTGCCGTCGCGAGAAGATGAAGCTGTTCCTCAAGGGCAGCAAGTGCGAGGGGCCGAAGTGCCCCATCGAGATCCGGCCGTACCCGCCGGGTGAGCACGGCCGCGGCCGTCCCAAGGAGACCGAGTACCTGCTGCAGCTCCGCGAGAAGCAGAAGGCCAAGCGCATCTACGGCGTTCTGGAGCGGCAGTTCAGCAACTACTACGTCGAGGCGAACCGCCAGGGCGGCAAGACGGGTGAGAACCTGCTCAGCCTCCTGGAGCGCCGGCTCGACAACGTGGTCTACCGCGCGGGCTTCGCCAAGTCCCGCGACATGGCCCGCCAGCTGATCCGGCACGGTCACATCCGGGTCAACGGCCGCAAGGTCAACATCCCGTCCGCCCTGGTGAAGGAGGCCGACATCGTCGATGTCAAGGCCAAGTCCCAGGAGATGACGCCGTTCCAGGTCGCCAAGGCCGAGGCCGGCGAGCGCCAGGTCCCGGCGTGGCTGGGCGTGGACGCGGACAAGATGCGGATCTTCGTCCACTCGCTGCCCGTCCGGCAGCAGATCGACGCTCCCGTCCAGGAGCAGCTGATCGTCGAGCTCTACTCCAAGTAGGGCTCACATCGTCCCCGGCACGCCCCGGGCCCGCGGAAACGCCGGCCCGGGGCGTGCGGGGGACGGTCACGTACCATGGAGAACGCGGTCGTCAAATAGCGGGCACCGCGGAAAGAAGGATCATCCATGCTCATCGCACAGCGTCCCACCCTCACCGAGGAGCAGGTCGACGAGTTCCGGTCGCGGTTCACCATCGAGCCGCTGGAGCCGGGCTTCGGCTACACGATCGGCAACTCGCTCCGCCGCACCCTCCTCTCCTCGATCCCCGGTGCCGCCGTCACCAGCATCCGGATCGAGGGCGTGCTGCACGAGTTCAGCACCGTTCCCGGGGTCAAGGAGGATGTCACCGACATCATCCTGAACCTCAAGGAGCTGGTGGTCTCGTCCGAGCACGACGAGCCCGTGGTGATGTACCTGCGCAAGCAGGGTCCCGGCGAGGTGACCGCGGCCGACATCGCGCCGCCGGCCGGCGTCGAGGTGCACAACCCCGACCTGCACATCGCCACCCTGAACAACAAGGCCAAGCTGGAGATGGAGCTGACGGTCGAGCGCGGCCGCGGCTACGTCTCGGCCGCCCAGAACAAGCAGCCGGGCCAGGAGATCGGCCGGATCCCGATCGACTCCATCTACTCGCCCGTGCTCAAGGTCACGTACAAGGTCGAGGCGACCCGAGTCGAGCAGCGCACCGACTTCGACCGCCTGATCCTGGACGTGGAGACCAAGCAGGCGATGGCGCCGCGCGACGCGGTCGCCTCCGCCGGCAAGACCCTCGTCGAGCTGTTCGGCCTGGCCCGGGAGCTCAACGTCGAGGCCGAGGGCATCGACATGGGCCCGTCCCCGACGGACGCCGCGCTGGCCGCGGACCTGGCCCTGCCGATCGAGGAGCTCAACCTCACGGTCCGCTCCTACAACTGCCTCAAGCGCGAGGGCATCCACTCGGTGGGCGAGCTGGTGGCCCGCAGCGAGCAGGACCTGCTGGACATCCGCAACTTCGGCGCCAAGTCGATCGAAGAGGTCAAGCAGAAGCTCAACGACATGGGGCTGTCGCTGAAGGACTCCCCGCCCGGGTTCGACCCGAGCGCGGCGGCCGACAACTACGGCGACGACGACGCCGGCTACGCCGAGACCGAGCAGTACTAGAGAACACAAGCTGACACCGGTACCTGATACGGCCGGTGCAGAGAGGAACGACCATGCCTCAGCCCACCAAGGGCGCCCGTCTGGGCGGCAGCGCCGCGCACCAGCGGCTCATCCTGGCCAACCTGGCCACGGCGCTGTTCGAGCACGGCCGCGTCACCACCACCGAGGCCAAGGCCCGGCGGGTGCGCCCGCTGGCCGAGAAGCTGATCACCAAGGCCAAGAAGGGCGACCTGCACAACCGTCGCCAGGTGGCCCGCGTGATCCGCGACAAGGGCGTCGTGCACGAGCTCTTCACCGAGATCGCGCCGGCGTTCGAGACCCGTCCCGGTGGTTACACCCGCATCACCAAGCTCGGGCCGCGCAAGGGCGACAACGCCCCCATGGCCGTGATCGAGCTGGTGCGCGAGCCGCTGGCCGCCTCGGGCGGCACGGTCCAGGCCGCGGCTCCGGCCGCCGAGGACACCGCGCCCGCCGAGGACGTCACGCTCACCAAGGGCGAGGCCGACGAGGCCCCCGAGGCCGCGGAGACCGACGTCGAGATCACCGACGACGTGTCGAAGGGCGAGGGCGAGGCCAAGTAGGGCCGGGCGGGCACCCGCGAGGGGGTCCGCGCCCGACATGCGCACGGGCCCGCCGTTCCGCTACGGGACGGCGGGCCCGTTCTTTGCCAGACTGCACTCATGGTCACGTCAGGGGGGTCGTCGGTTGTCCGCCAGCGCGCCGGGGCGTGGGCGCCGCGAGGGAGAGAAGCTCTGACATGACCGCTTTGGTACGACTCAGGCTCGACATCGGGTACGACGGTTCGGGCTTCGCGGGCTGGGCGCGCCAGCCGAACCAGCGCACCGTGCAGGGCGTCATCGAGGACGCGCTGGCCCGGCTGCTGCGGCTGGACCCGGCCCCGGTACTGACCGTGGCGGGCCGTACGGACGCGGGCGTGCACGCGCGCGGCCAGGTCGCGCACCTGGTCGTGCCGGCCGCCTCGTACTCGATGGTGAACGGCACCATGCCGCGCCGGCTGGCGGGCCTGCTGCCCCCGGACGTGCGCGTGTGGCGGGTGTCGGTGGCGCCCGAGGGCTTCGACGCGCGGTTCTCGGCGCTGTCGCGGCGCTACGCCTACAGCGTCTGCGACGACCCGGTGGGCGTGGACCCGCTGCGCCGCCACGACGTCCTGTGGCACCCGCGGCCCCTGGACCTGGACCGGATGAACGCCGCCGCCGCGCTGCTGGTCGGCGAGCACGACTTCGCCGCGTACTGCCGCAAGCGCGAGGGCGCGACGACGATCCGCGAGCTGCTGCGCTTCGACTGGCACCGCGAGGACCCGTACGGGGTCAAGGACCGCACCGAGGGCCGCGTGCTGCGCTCCGCGGCCCCCCAGCGCGGCGTGGCGGTCGCGACGGTCGAGGCGGACGCGTTCTGCCACTCGATGGTGCGCGCGCTCGTCGGCGCCATGCTGGTGGTCGGCGACGGCCGGCGGGACGTGGAGTGGCCCGCGAAGGTGCTCGCCGCCCGGACCCGCGACTCGGCCGTGAACGTCGCGCCCGCGCACGGCCTCTCGCTGGAGGAGATCCGCTACCCGCAGGCCGAGGACCTCGCGCGGCGCGCGCAGGAGACGCGGCGCGTCCGGACGCTCAACCCCGGCGGCGCCGCGTCCTCGCCCTCCTAGCGCGTCAGCCGCGGGCGCGGGCGTCGACGGGACGCAGCGCGTACCCCACGAACTGCTCGGCGACCGACTTCAGCGTCGGGTCGGCGGGCTTGGGCTGCCTGCCGTCGGCGTACGTGGCGTACGCGTAGGCGATGTAGCGGCCGCGCACGGTGCTGGCCGCGTAGCCGCCCGCGCGGTCGATGTTCTTCGTCCGCTCGCCGGCCATGCCGCGGAACCACTCGTACCGGCTGGGGTCGCCGGCGCCGTTGGCCTTGAGCGCGCCCGCCTTGGTGGGGAGGACGGCGATGCCCGAGGTGACGGCGAGGGAGCGCTCCCTGTCCAGGAACGTGACGCGGACGACGCTGCTGCAGCGTCCGGTGGTGAGCGCCTTGGCCATGGCGCCGCGCGCGGTGAGCGCGCACTGGTGGTTGACCGAGGCGCGGTCGCGGACGTAGTCGCGGCCGCCGAGCGCGATCCGCGAGTTCGGGAACGCCTCGGTGAGCGCCAGCGGCTTGGCGTCGGTGCGCGCGCTGTCGATGGTGGACGGCGGACCGCCGTCGGCGGTGGGCGAGGCGCCGGGGGCGGGGGCCTGGGACTGCGCCGGGGCGGTCTTCGTACCGGAGGACTCGACCGCCTTGGCGGTACGGCCCTTGCTGTCGGAGTCGCCGCCCGCGAACGCGAAGGCCGCGATGGCGACGACGGCCGCCGCGACCACGCCGCCGCCGATCAGCAGCGGCTTGCGCCCGCGCCCGCCGCCGGCCTTGCCGGGAGTGCCCGGCGCGCCCGGCCCGAGCGGACCGGCGTTGAACGGGCTCTGCCCGCCCTCGACCGGGACGCCGCCCTCGGCGTGGTAGACCGGCGTGATCACCGTGGGAGCCGGGCCTTCCGGCACGACCGGCTGCGGCCGTGTCTCCTGGGCGCTCGCCGGCCCCACGACCTCCGGCCGCAACACCGGCGCACCCGCCGTCTCGCTCCCCGCCCGGGGCTGCGGCTCCGCCCCAGCGGCCGCACCGCCTGCGGTTTCGGGTTCGACCCGAGGCGCCGGTACGGGCGCCACGGCGGCCTCGCGCCCCGTCCGCTCGCCCTCAGACTCCGCTCCGGGGCCGGACTCGCCGCCCTTGGCCTCACGCCGAGTTCCAACCTCGCGCTGGGCCTCCGGCTCCGCCTCGGGTTCCAATGCCGGGCCGGGCTCGGTGGCGTAGGCCTCGCGCCGAGCCCCAGACCAGGACTCCGCCCCTGGCGTGGCCTCGGGCTCCGTGCTCGGGCCGGGCTCGGTGGCCTTGGCCTCGTGCTTCGCGTCAGATGCGGGGGCTGCTTCGGCTTCGGGGGTCGCCTCGGGTGCCGGTGCGGGCTCGGCCTTGGACGTCGTTTCAGGCCGCGTCTCGGGAGACGGTGGCGCGGGGGGTTCCGGGAGCGTCTCGGCGGCGGGCTCGTCCGGTCGCATGACCGGGATGCCGTCCGGGTCGGTGTCGGGGAACGACGGGGCGGACGTCGGGATCACCGGCTCGGCGGGGACGGCGCCACGTGTGTCGATCTTCGGGGCGCCGTGCCCGGCCACCAGCGTGCCGGGAGGGGCGGCCGGTTCCGCGGGCTTCGCGCGCTCGCCGAAGACGACCTCGTCCGCGCCCTCGGGCTCCGGCTCGGCTTCGGGGTCGGTGTCGGCTTCGGCGGACGCTTCGGGGGAGGAGGCCCACCAGGGCTTCTGCAGGCCGATGGGCAGCCGGAGCTCGGCGGGCGCGCCCGCGTCGCCGGCCGCGGGATCGTCCGCGTTGCCGAAACTGGGCGGGGCCGGGTGGGGGACGGGTTCGGTCCCGTCGTCCCCGGCCCGCTCCGGGGCCTCGTTAGGTCCAGACATAGCCAAGAAAGGTATTCATCCAGATCAGTTGGAGAAGGGCTTTCCTTCGGTTTCCCGGTAATGCAGGGCGAAGCTCAGATTGCTGCCCTTGATGAGCTGCTGCCCGAAGGCGGAGACGGTCTTGTGGTACTTCTCGGGGATCTTCTTGCCGTCCGGCCGCTGTACCCAGGTCATCACCAGGTAGTGGCCCTGCGCCTGCGCGGTGCCGAGGGCCTCGCCCTTGCCGATGGTCTTGCTGGCGCCGCTCCCGGCCAGCGGCTCCAGGAACGCGTCCTTGGCGACCGCGGCCTTCTGGGCGGCCTGGGCGGCCGCCTCGGTCTTGAGGTTGAGCACCCCGACCGTGCCGACGAGCACCTTGTCGCCGCGGGCGTAGGTGGCCCGCAGCGCCTGCGTGCAGCCGCCCTTCTTGACCGCGGAGACGAGCCTGCTCCCGTTCACGGTCTTGGTGCAGTCGCGCCTGGCGTGCCAGCCGGTCCGCACGAAGTTCTCGCCGCCGGCCTTGAACTTGGACTTGCCGAACGCCTCCTTGAGCGTCAGCGGGCTGGGGTCGGTGGTCCGGCTCTTCAGCTTGACCGGCTCCAGCACGGGCTGCGTCGGGGACGGCGCCGCCGTCGGCTTGCGCGTCGCGGCGGCCTGGTCGTTGCCCGCCGTACCGGCCTTGGACTCGTCGTCCTTGAGGAGCGAGGACAGCCCGATTCCGCCGCCGACCAGCACCAGCCCGGCCACCGCCGCGGCGCCGATGATCAGCGGGAGGTTGCGCTTCTTGCGCGGGGGCGTGGGGCCGCCGGGGCCGGGGCCGTACCCGTCGCCGAAGTCCCCGCCGGGACCGCCCGGGCCGAAGTGGTCGCCGGGGCCGGAGGCGAACCGGTCGCCCGGGCCCGGACCGAACTGGTCGCCGGCTCCCGGAGCGCCGAAGTGGTCGCCCGGCGGCGCGCCGTAGGGGTCGTCCCCGCGGGGGGCGAACGCGTCGTCGCCGCGCGGCGCGAAGGGGTCGTCGCCCTGCCGCTCTTCTCCGTACGGGGCGTGCGGCGGCTGCTCGGGAGGCCAGCCGCCGGGTTTGCCTTGATCGCCCGGATAACCCATGGCTTGGACCTTACCGTTCCTTCATCCTGGCTCTGGACCGATGCTCGCGGCCCCTGTTCCGGTCGGTTCGAACACCCACCATGACATGGGGCCGAACGGGCCGCCGCCGGTTTCGCCAGGTCGCCTACCGTGCGGAATGGTCCTATTTCCAGCCGAAGTTCTGCGTCCAGTACGGACCGCCGCCGCCCGCCGCCATCCCGACGCCGATCGCGCGCAGATCGCAGTTGAGGATGTTCGCGCGGTGCCCGGGGCTGTTCATCCAGCCCTCCACCACGGCCTCGGCGGTGGGGTAGCCCTTGGCGATGTTCTCCGCGCCGGGGCTCGGGTAACCGGCGTCCTCCATCCGCTTCCAGGGGCTGTCGCCGTTCTTGGACGTGTGGGAGAAGTAGTCGTTGGCGGCCATGTCCCGGGAGTGCGCGCGGGCCGACCTCACCAGGCGGGTGTCGATGCGCAGCGGCGCGCAGCCCTTCGCCGCCCGCTCCTTGTTGGTGAGAAGCGCCACGGCGGTCTCGGTGACCGACGAGCCGGGCGCCGGCGCGGTCCCGCGGTCGGGCTTGGAGCCGTCCGGGGAGGACGACTCGGAGGTGTCCGGGCTCGGGGAGGGCTCGGTGTCCCGCTTGGGCAGCACCTTGAGCGGCGGGGCGCTCTCGCTCGGCGCGGCGGGCGGGGTGGCGCCGCCGGCGCTCCGCTGCCGGTCGAGGTCGGTACCGGGCGCCGGCATGTCCGCCTGCGGGGTCCGCTTGGACGCGGCGAGGGGCTCCGACCGCGTCTCGGGCAGGACGAGCCGGTCGATCGCGACGCCCGTGCCGACGGCCAGGACCGCGACGCCCAGCACCGCGAGGACGGTCGCCTTGGACGTGCCGCGCTTGCGCCGCGACCCGGGCCCGCGGCGGCCGGGCCCCGGAGAGCCGGGCGGTGCGGAGCGGCGGGGAGGCATCGGCGGACCGGCGAACTCGACCCGGACCGGCCGGTCGCCGCCGCCACCCGCGCTCGTACCGGCAGGCGAGACCGGTGCCGCGGGCGCGGCGGGCGAAGGCGAAGGGGTCGGCGGGCCTGCGCTCGGGGACGCGGCGATGATCGGCTCTTCTGGGCGGGGGCGGCTCGGCCGGGAGAACCAGTCGCCCTCCTGGCCGGCGGGCGCCGCGGGTGCCGGCGGTGCGGGGGGTGCGGGGGGCCGTTCGGGCGTGAGGCCGCGTCCTGCGACCAGGCGGGCCTCGCCGGGTGCCGGCGCGCCCCGCCTGCCGTACCGTCCGGTCTGCCCTGGCGCGGAGCCGGGGGGAGGTCCTGGCGGGACGGCGGGTCCGGATGCGCCGTTCCCTCCGGAACGTCCGGGGTCGGCGGGTCGGCCGGAACTACGGGGCATCGGCGGGCCTCCCGGGGGCTGGACGGTGACGGCCGTCGTCAGAGACCGGTCGGCCCGCACCTTATCCCTATAAAGGCCCTCAAGTCCTTGTTACCGGCCAAATCCAGGGGCCGGGTACGGTCGGCACGGTGACCCGGCACACCGCTCTCCGCCGGGCCTTCCGCGAGGCCCCGCTTTGACCGGCACCCTCGGCGCTGGGTATCCTACCTATTCGCTGTATGCGGTGACGCCTGTCCTTCGGGAAGGGCACCGGCCGCAACCGCCGGTGCACTCGCAGCGCCGTCCCGCGTGATCGGGACGCGTGATCGGGTCCCGGCCTCCCGGAGCGCCAGGTCGGATCAGCCTCTGATCGGCGCGAGCAGGAATCCGCTGAGAAGTCGACAAGAAACGAAGGCCTACGACCGTGCGCACGTACACCCCAAAGCCTGCTGACGTACAGCGTCAGTGGCATGTCATCGACGCGACCGATGTCGTGCTGGGCCGCCTCGCAAGCCAGGTCGCGCAGCTGCTTCGGGGTAAGCACAAGCCGATCTACGCGCCGCACCTCGACACCGGTGACTTCGTCGTCATCGTGAACGCCGACAAGGTGGCGCTGTCCGGCAACAAGCTCGAGCAGAAGCGGGCCTACCGGCACTCCGGCTACCCGGGCGGTCTCCGCTCGGTGTCCTACGCCGACCTGCTGGAGAAGCACCCCGAGCGGGCCGTCGAGAAGGCGATCAAGGGCATGCTGCCCAAGAACTCCCTCGGCCGGAAGATGTTCGGCAAGGTGAAGGTCTACGCCGGTCCGGACCACCCGCACCAGGCGCAGAAGCCCGTTCCGTTCGAGATCACCCAGATCAAGCAGTAGCGCGGCGCACGAGCACCACCCAGCACCACGAGCACGACCAGCACCACCCTCAAGCCGTACGAACCCGTACGCGCCCCAGACCTGTGGCCGCCGGGGCACCCGGAGCGATGAACGCGCGGGCCCGCCGCCCTGGCCAGAAGACCCTAGGAGAACCGTGGACGAGTCCTTCGACACCGAGACGACCGCCGAAGGCGGCGCCGAGCTCGACTCGTACGAAGACGCCCCGTCGGAGTACAGCACCGAGTCCCCCGAGGCCGCCGGCGAGGGCTTCCTCGCGCAGCCGGTCGCGACCGGCCCGGCCGCCGGCACCGGCCGCCGCAAGGAGGCCATCGCGCGGGTCCGGATCGTCCCCGGTTCGGGCAACTGGACCATCAACGGCCGGTCCCTCGACCAGTACTTCCCCAACAAGGTCCACCAGCAGATCGTGAACGAGCCGTTCGTGCTGCTGGGCCTGGAGGGCCAGTTCGACGTGCTGGCGCGGGTCAACGGCGGTGGCACCACCGGCCAGGCCGGCGCGCTGCGCCTCGGGATCTCCCGGGCGCTGCAGTTCGCCAACATCGAGCACCGCCCGGCGCTGAAGAAGGCGGGCTTCCTCACCCGTGACGCGCGGGCGACCGAGCGCAAGAAGGCCGGTCTCAAGAAGGCCCGTAAGGCTCCGCAGTACAGCAAGCGCTGATCGGCCTCTCCAGACGTTGATCGCAGGCACGAGCCGCCGCACCCCCGGAACGATCTCGCGGCCGACCCTCATGGTCGGCGGCACGGGTGCGGCGGCTCGTCCGTTTCTCCGGGCCCCGCGGGTGTCCTCGCGGCCCCATCCGGACGGCCGGATGGGGATTCCTCGGGACGATCCAGCCCTTCGGCTGCTTTGATGGACGTCATGGCTTACGTGCCGCAATCCGGGCGCGCCGTGCGGTGCCGCCGGAAGCGCGCGGGGCATGCGCACTAGATTCGACCGTGTGGAGCGGGCGGGGCGCCGGCCCCGGCCGCGTCCCGCGGTCTTTTGCCTTATCGGGAGTTGAACTGTGGGTCGTCTCTTCGGGACCGATGGCGTACGCGGGCTCGCCAACCGCGATCTGACCGCACCGCTGGCGATGGACCTGTCCGTCGCCGCGGCGCGCGTGCTGGGCGAGGCGGGAGCGTTCCAGGGGCACCGCCCGCTGGCCGTGGTGGGCCGGGATCCGCGCGCCTCGGGCGAGTTCCTGGAGGCCGCGGTGGTGGCCGGGCTCGCCAGCGCGGGCGTCGAGGTGCTGCGCCTCGGGGTGCTGCCGACGCCGGCGGTCGCGTACCTGACCCACACGCTGACGGCCGACCTCGGCGTGATGCTGTCGGCCTCGCACAACCCGGCGCCCGACAACGGCATCAAGTTCTTCGACCGCAGCGGCCACAAGCTGCCGGACGAGATCGAGGACCGGATCGAGGCCGCCCTCGGCCAGGACTGGGACCCGCCGACCGGCGCCTCCGTGGGCCGCGTCCGCGACGCGTACGGCGCGGTCGAGCAGTACGTGGCGCACCTGGTCTCGACCGTTCCGGTGTCGCTGGACGGCCTGCGCGTCGTGGTCGACTGCGCGAACGGCGCGTCCTCCGACGTGGCGCCCGAGGCGCTGCGCCGCGCGGGCGCCGAGGTGATCACGATCGGCGCGGCCCCCGACGGCCTCAACATCAACTCCGGTTGCGGCTCGACCCATCTGGAGGCGCTGCAGCGGGCCGTCCGGGAGCACGGCGCGGACGCGGGCATCGCCAACGACGGCGACGCCGACCGCTGCCTCGCGGTCACCGCGAGCGGCGAGCCGATCGACGGCGACCAGATCATGGCGATCCTGGCGCTGGAGCTGCGCGAGTCCGGCCGGCTGCCGGCCGACACGGTGGTCGCGACCGTGATGTCGAACCTCGGGTTCAAGAACG
The DNA here is from genome assembly GCF_040703975.1 of Spirillospora sp. NPDC029432. Taxonomy (NCBI): domain Bacteria; kingdom Bacillati; phylum Actinomycetota; class Actinomycetes; order Streptosporangiales; family Thermomonosporaceae; genus Spirillospora; species Spirillospora sp. NPDC029432. The sequence goes on along the minus strand of NZ_JBEZWH010000016.1, from coordinate 57,922 downwards.
CCCTGCGCGAGGCCGGTGTCACCGTCGTGGAGACCGCCGTCGGCGACCGCTACGTGCTGGAGGCCATGAAGGAGGGCGGCTTCGGGTTCGGCGGGGAGCAGTCCGGCCACGTCATCATGCTGGAGCACGCCACCACCGGCGACGGCGTGCTGACCGGCCTGCACCTGCTGGCCGCGATGGCCCGCCGCGGCCGGCCGCTGGACGAGCTGGCCAAGGTGATGACGCGGCTGCCGCAGGTGCTCGTGAACGTCAAGGGCGTGGACAAGTCGCGCGCCCACACCGCCCCGGAGCTGACCGCGGCCGTCGCCGAGGCCGAGGCCGAGCTGGGCGACACCGGCCGCGTCCTGCTCCGCCCGAGCGGTACCGAGCCCATGGTCCGCGTGATGGTCGAGGCGGCCTCCGAGGCGCGGGCCCAGCAGATCGCCGACCGGCTCGCCGGGGTCGTCCGGACGGCTCTGGGCTGACCGCGCGGGGCGGCCGTTCCGCCGTCAGCCGGCGTCGCTGATCTCCAGCTTGCCGACCTTGAGGTGCTTGATCTCGACCGTGCCGGCCTCCAGGTGCTGGACGACGGCGCGCTTGACGACCAGCTTGCCGATCGCGACGGCGCCGACGGCCAGGGCGCCCAGCGCCATCGAGCCGAGGGCGAGCGAGCCGAACGCGTTGCCGGCGCGGAGGGTGAGGCCGGTGGCGGAGGCGCCGGTCACCTCGGCGCCGGTGGCGCGGGCCCCGATCCCGCGTTCGGTACGGACGCGGGGCCGCTCCCGCGCGGCGTGCGCGCTCTCGTCCGGCAGGTCGGGCTGGTTCGGCTCGTTCGGCTCGGTGCTCATGGCGCCAGCCTATGCCGCGGCGATCAGCAGCGCTCCAGGAAGCCCTGGAGGGCGGTACGGTCGGCGCCGGTGACGGGAAGCGAGTACTTCGCGGCGACCGCGACGTACTTGGTGGCGTAGGTGCACTGGTAGGCCTTCTGCGGCTTCCATTCGCCGGGGCCCTTGTCGCTCTTCTGCCGGTTCGGCACGCCCCAGACGGCGAGCAGGTTGGCGTGGTCGTTGGCGAAGCGCTCGCGGCGCTCCTCGTCCCAGCCGGCGGCGCCCATGCGCCAGGCGAGCGCGAGCGGGTAGACGTGGTCGATCTGCACCTCGGCCGCGTCCGACTTGCTGAAGGTGATGTCCTTCCCGCTGTACGGGTCGTGCAGGAGCCCGCCGAGGACGACGCAGCCGCCGGGCCTGCGGATGCTCTCCAGGTCGCGGGCCAGCACGTCGTTGCGCTGGTCGCAGCCGTTGCGGTCGATGTCCTTCCAGCGGGTGCCGAAGCGGTCCCGCTCGTACCCGCCGCCCGATCCCTCGGCGGCGGTGCGGAGCCGGGCGAGGTCGCGTTCGGCCTGCCGGGCGTCGCCGCCGCCGGTGGACGTGGACTTGGGGCCCGAGGACGAGGACGAGGGGGAGGGGTTCGAGAGGCCCACCTCCGCGCTGCATCCGGTGGCCAGGAGCGCGGTGGTGAGGCCGAGGCCGAGGATCGTCCGGCGCGATCGCGCCATATCGTAACCGTCCAATCACTTTGCGTCCATGTCGGAAGCATTTATGCCCGCTTTGCCGGGGGCTACCGCGAAAATTACTCACTGTCACCCTCTCCTGTCTCGACCGCCACCCCGTGGACGGCGCCCCCGCCGTACCCGCCCATACGGCACGATGTGGAGGGTGCTGCACCTGAGAGCGATCGTGCCCGCCGACCGTACGGAGGCGGCCTGCGCGGCCCTCGCCGACTCCTCGGGCGCGACCAACGTGGTCGTCGTGCCGGGCGCCGCGCGGTCCCCGGCGGGCGATCTGGTCACCGCCGACATCGCCCGCGAGTCGGCGAACGAGATCATCGCCGCGCTGCGGGAGCTCGGCATCGACCGCGACGGCGGGATCGGGATCGAGCAGATCGACCTGACGCTGTCGACGTCCGCCGAGCGGGCCGAGGAGCGCGCCCCCGGGTACGGCGAGGACGCGGTCGTCTGGGAGGAGCTCGCCCGCCGTACGGCCGGCGAGAGCGTGCTGTCCTGGTCGTTCGTGGTGTTCCTGGCGCTGGCGACGCAGCTGGCCGGGATCGCCGCGCTGATCGACTCGCCGATCCTGGTGGTCGGCGCGATGGTGCTCGGCCCGGAGTTCGGCGCGATCGCGGCGATCTGCTTCGGCATCCTGCACGGGAACGCGCGGCGCATCGGCGCCGCGCTGCGCACGCTGACCATCGGGTTCGCCATCGCGATCGCGGTCACCTACGTGTGCGCGCTGGTCAGCCGGTGGATCGGGGTGATCGAGCTGGACCGGCTGCCGGACTCGCGGCCGATGACCGCGTTCATCTACAGCCCGGACCGCTGGTCGTTCATCGTCGCGCTGCTGGCGGGCGCCGGCGGCGTCCTGTCGCTCACCGCCGGGAAGTCGTCGGCGCTGGTCGGGGTGTTCATCTCGGTCACCACCGTGCCCGCGGCGGGCAACCTGGCGGTGGCGCTGGCGCTGCGGCACGGCAGCGAGATCGACGGGTCGCTGCTCCAGCTCGGCCTCAACCTGGCCGGCATGATCATCGCCGGCACGCTGACGCTGCTCGTCCAGCGCTGGATCTGGGCGTACGTACTGCGCGGGAAGGCACGGTCATCTCCGAGTGGTAGGCCTCCAGGGGGACGCCCGGGGCCCGGCGAAGGGCTAGGTTCGTGAACATGCCGATCATCGCCACCGAAGGCCTCACGATGAGGTTCCCGAGGGTGACCGCGCTGGACGCCCTCACCGTGGCCGTGGAACCGGGCGTCGTCGGGCTGGTCGGGGCCAACGGCGCCGGCAAGTCGACCCTCATCAAGATCCTGCTCGGGCTGCTGCCGCCGACCTCCGGCCGCGCCGCCGTGCTGGGGCTCGACATCGCCCGCGAGGGGGAGCGGATCCGCGAGCGCGTGGGGTTCATGCCCGAGTACGAGTGCCTGCCGCCCGACGTGTCCGCCACCGAGTTCGTCGTCCACATGGCGCGGATGTGCGGGCTGCCGCCGACCGCGGCCCGCGAACGCGCCGCCGACACGCTGCGGCACGTGGGCCTGTACGAGGAGCGCTACCGCCCCATGGGCGGCTACTCCACCGGCATGCGGCAGCGCGTGAAGCTCGCGCAGGCCCTCGTCCACGACCCGAAGCTGGTCTTCCTGGACGAGCCCACCAACGGCCTGGACCCGGCCGGCCGCGACGAGATGCTCGACCTGATCCGGCGGATCGGCACCGAGTTCGGCATCAGCGTCCTGGTGACCTCGCACCTGCTCGGCGAGCTGGAACGGGTCTGCGACCACGTCGTCATCATCGACGGCGGCAAGTTGCTGCGGTCGCAGGCGGTCGAGGCGTACACCGCCGCCAGTGGGGTCCTCACCGTCGAGGTGGAGGAGGGCCGCGACGAGCTCGGGCGGCTCCTGCACGAGGCGGGCGCCGCCGTCCAGCCCGAGGGCCGGTTCCTGGTCGTCCAGATCGCGGGCGAGGCCACGTACGACCTCGTCCGCGACGGTGTCGCCGATCTCGGGCTGCGGCTGATCCGGATGGAGCAGCGCCGGCACCGCATCGAAGAGGTCTTCGCGGCCGACGAGGCGCAGGGGGTCGTCCGATGAGCACGAGCATGAGCACGAGCACGATCCACGACATCGGCTACCGGAACTACGAGGGCCGCCGTGCGGGCCGCGGGTACGTGCTGCGGTCGCTGTACGTCCACAACCTGCGGGCGGCGTGGGGCATCGGCCGGCCCGCCCGCGCCAAGGTGATGCCGTTCCTGCTGGGCGCGATCATGCTGCTGCCCGCCGCCGGCTCGGTCGCGGTCTTCGCGATCTCCAAGGAGCCGGAGATGCTGATGCGCTACTCGTCGTACGCGCCGACGCTCCAGGTCATCATCTCGATCTTCGTGGCCACCCAGGCGCCGGTGCTGGCGTCCCGGGAGATCCGCTTCCATGTCGTGCCGCTGTACTTCTCCCGGCCGGTCGGGCATCTGGACTTCGTGCTGGCCAAGATGGCGGCGATGGCGACCGCGCTGTTCGCGCTGACCGCGGCGCCGATCACCGTGCTGTACCTCGGCGGCCTGATCACCAAGATCCCGAAGTCGGGCGAGCACCTGCTGGACTACCTCGCCGGGCTCGCCGGCTGCGCGCTGTTCGCGCTGGTCCTCGCCGCGATCGGGCTGGTGGTGGCCGCGTTCACGCCGCGCCGCGGCTTCGGGGTGGCCGCCGTCATCGCGGTCTTCATGCTCAGCACCGCGTTCGTCGCGATCGTGCAGGGGCTGGCGGAGATGCGCACCGAGTTCGCCGTGGCCGGCTGGGCGGGGCTGTTCACCCCGTTCAACCTCATCGACATCGTCCAGGTGCGGCTGCTCGGCGCGCGGAGCTCGTCGATCGCCATCGCGCCCGGCGTCCTCGGCGGCGGGGTCGCGCTGGGCCTGTGCGCCGCCCTGGTCGCCGGGTCGGTCCTGGTCCTGTACGCGCGCTTCCGGAAGGCGGGGCTCTCATGAGCGAGCTGAGGCTGGAGCAGGTGTCCCGGTGGTACGGGAACGTCGTCGCCGTCAACGGCGTCTCCATGACGATCGGCCCCGGCGTCACCGGGCTGCTGGGGCCCAACGGCGCCGGCAAGTCGACCCTCATCCACATGATGGGCGGCTTCCTGCCGCCGTCGTCCGGGACGGTCACGCTCGACGGCGCGCCGATCTGGCACAACCCCGACGTCTACCGCAGCCTGGGGCTCGTTCCCGAGCGCGAGGCCGCGTACGACTTCCTCACCGGCCGCCAGTTCATCCTCGCCATGGCCAAGCTGCACAAGCTCCCCGAGCCCGGCGCCGCCGCCGAGCGCGCCCTCGGCCTGGTCGAGATGCACTACGCGGCCGACCGCGCCATCGGCAACTACTCCAAGGGCATGAAGCAGCGCATCAAGATGGCCTCGGCGCTGGTACACGACCCGCCCGTACTGCTCCTGGACGAGCCGTTCAACGGCATGGACCCGCGCCAGCGCCTCCACCTGATGGACCTCATCAGGAGGATGGCCGCCGAGGGCCGCACGATCCTGTTCAGCTCGCACATCCTCGAAGAGGTGGAGCGGCTCGCCGGGCACATCGAGGTGGTCGTGGCCGGCCGGCACGCCGCGTCCGGCGACTACCGCCGCATCCGCCGGCTGATGACCGACCGCCCGCACCTGTTCCTGGTGCGCTCCACCGACGACCGCCGGCTGGCCGCCGAGATCATCGCCGACGGCTCGGCGCGCGGCGTCGAGCTCACCGACAAGGGGCTGCGCGTCGAGGCGACCGACTTCCAGCGCTTCACCCTGGTGCTCCCGCGCATCGCCCGCGACGCGGACGTCCGCCTCTGGGAGGTCTCCCCGTCCGACGAGTCCCTCGAAAGCGTCTTCTCCTACCTGGTGGCCCGGTGATGCAGGCATGAACGCGACGATCGCGATGATCACGTTCCGGTCGATGCTCGGCCGGCGGCGGGCGCTGCTGCTCCTGCTGCTGCCCGCGGCGCTGGTCATGCTGTCGGCCGCGCTGCGGCTGATCGGCGAGAACGACCTGGAGGTCGCGGCGAACGTCCTGCAGCGCTTCGGGGTCGCGACGCTGCTGCCGCTGCTGGCGCTGATCGCGGGCACCGGCGTGATCGGCCCGGAGATCGACGACGGCCAGATCATGTACGTGCTGACCAAGCCGATCCCGCGGCAGGTCGTGGTGCTGACCAAGCTGGCCGTGGCGATCGTGCTGGTCACGCTGTTCGCGGCGGTGCCGACGCTGCTGGCCGGGCTGATCCTGGCGGGGACGACCGAGATGATGACCCCGGCCTTCACGGTGGGCGTCCTCGCCGGCGGCATCGCGTACAGCGCGGTCTTCGTCGCCCTCGCGGTCGTCAGCCGCAACGCCGTGACGATCGGCCTGCTGTACGCGCTGGTCTGGGAGTCGCTTCTGGGCAACTTCGCGCCGGGCGCGAAGTCGGCCTCCATCCAGCAGTGGGCCGTCTCGGTCGCCGACGCGCTGACCGGGACCTCGTACGTGACGTCCACGGTCGCCCTCGGCGTCGCGCTCCCGCTGCTGGCCCTCACCACCCTCGCCGCCGCGATGCTGGCCGTCGTACGGCTCCGGTCACTGTCGGTGGCGAGCGCGGAGTAGCCCCGGACGCGCAGGTCAGGGCCCCGGTTGACGCGATGGCCCTGACCGGCCGGTCACGATTTTCGTGATCGTAAATGATCTTCCGGACGGGCGTGAAGCGCGCCACAATCATCGCTCGTGTCGTCCCGCCCCCGCGGTCGCGCCCCCGATCTCGCCCTCCGGGCGTGCCTGGCGCTGGCCCTCCTCATCGGCTTCTACGTCCTGGCGTTCGCGCTGATCGCCGGGCTGCTCGCGTTCTGCGTCCTGGTGGTCGCGCTGCTCATCCTGGAGAAGGCGGACCTGCCGACGGGCAGCGTGTTCGTGGTGGGCGTGGCGTTCGGCGCCGCGGTGGTCACGTTCGACGCCGTCGTGCGGAGCGTCTGGATCCCCGGCCACCAGGCACCGGAGGGCGTGCGCGCCACGCCGGAGTCGCAGCCGGGGCTGTGGGCCGAGGTCCGCGACCTCGCCGCAGCGACCGGCGCGCCCGTCCCGGCCGAGATCCATCTGGTGCCGGGCGTGACCGCGTTCATCCACCAGGACTCCAAGGTGCTCGGGCTGGTCCGGGGCAAGGTGGTGCTCGGCCTCGGGATCGGGCTGATGAGCGTGCTCGACCGTGCGGAGCTGCGCTCGGTGCTGGCGCACGAGTTCGGCCACATCTCCGGCGGCGACACCCGGCTCGGGCCGCTGGCGTACCGGGCCCAGCACGCGATCATGCGGGCCGTGGAGGTCCTGCGGCGCAAGGACAAGCCCGTCCAGAAGCTCCTCGTCCGCCTCTTCAGCGCCTACTTCCGCCTGTACGCGCGTTCCACCATGGCCGTCTCCCGCGCCCAGGAACGCGCCGCCGACCGCGCCTCCGTACGGATCGCGGGCCCGGCCGCCGCGGCCCGCGCGCTGGAGACCATCGGTGTCGCCGACCTCGCGTTCGACGCGTTCGCCGACCGGTACGTCGTCCCGCTGTGGCGGTGCGGCCACCGTCCCGAGGACCTGTACGGCGGCTTCCGCGACTTCTTCGCCGCGCAGGTCCTGGCCGAGGTCCGCGCCGCCGTCCTCGCCGAGGAGACCGGCCGCTGGGACTCGCACCCGTCGATCGGCGAGCGGATCCGCCTCATCGAGGCCGAGGCGGCCCCCGCGCCCGCCTCGCCCGGGCCTGGACCAGGCCCTCGAACTCCTCGCCGCCGGCCGCGCCGCCGAACTCGCCGGCCCGTCCGGCTCGCCCGAGGGCCGGCTGCGGGTGCTGCTGGCCGCCGAGATCGCCGAACGCCACGGCGGCACCTGGACGACCTCCTGGACGGAGCAGGCCCGCCTCGACTGGCCGGGCACGCCCGTCGCCGAGCTGGCGGGCCGCGCACTCACCGGCCCGGACGGGATCGCGTCCGTACGCGCCGAACTCGACCTCCCGCCATCGGCCCCGCTCCGTGCGCTGCCCTCACTGGCGGAGGCCGCCCGTGTCTGACGTCACCTTCGGCGACCCGACCGCAGAACGGCTCCTGGCGGACGACTCGTCCACGACCATCCGGCGCCTCCTCGCCACGACCACCGACCCGGACCTGCGCGCCTTCTACGTCGAGGTCATAGCGGAACAGCCGGGCCGCCCACCCTGGCTGGACGCCTGGGTGGCGGACGACCCGTGCGCCGAGGCGTACCTGATCCGCGGCGCGCACGGCGTCAAGTGGGCCTGGGAGGCGCGCGGCAGCGCCCAGGCCGAGCACACCAGCCGCGAGCAGTTCCAGAGCTTCCACGAACGGCTCGCCCTCGCCGACGAGGACCTCCGGCGCGCCGCCGAACTGGCCCCCGGCGACCCCGAGCCCTGGGCGCACCTGGTGACCTGCGCCCGCGGCCTGGAACTCGGCAAGGAGGAACTCGCGCGCCGCTTCAAGAACGTCATCGAACGGCACCCCTGGCACATGCGGGCCCACTCCCAGATGCTCCAAGGCCTCGCCCCCAAATGGGGCGGATCCACCGCCCTGATGTTCAACTTCGCCCGCGAGCGCGCCCTGGCCGCGCCCGCCGGGAGCCCGATCGCCGCCCTGGTCGTCGAGGCGCAGATCGAGGCCTGGTTCGCCCTCGACACCGAAGCGGAACACGACGCCTACTTCGAGCACCCCGGCGCGCGGGCGGAGGTGCGCGCCGCCGCCGACCGCACCGTCCGTTCACCGGCCTGGAACCCCGGCCCGGACGGGATGCGCTTCCACAACGTCTTCGCGTTCGCGTTCGCGCAGGCCAACGACTTCGCGGCCGCCGCCGAGCAGTTCGCCGCGGGCGGCGGCCGCGGCGACGACCACCCCTGGTCGTACTTCGGCGACGACGGCGAGGCGTACCGCCACGAGTACGCCCGCGTCCGCCAGGCCCTGAAATGAAGCCCCTCCGCGGCCCGGCCCCGGCCACCGTTATAGGGACAGGACGTAGGCGAGCAGCAGGCAGAGCCCGAAGCAGATGAGGATTCCGCCGACCCAGCCGCCGCGCATCGCCGTGCCTTCGACGTAGGCCACGGTGGGCTTCCTGGGGTCGTAGTGGACCTTGACCGGGCTTCCCTTGCGCAGGCGCCGCGTCCCGATGTCGCCGCCCTTGGTCGTGATCTCCCGCCCGTCCTCGGTGACGAACTCGACGGTCGCCTCCCAGACGCTCTGCCCGTTCTCGCCCGGGATGTAGTGGACGTCGGTGATGCGGCCGGGGACGCGTACCGCGCGGGCGCGGAACAGCCGGGCTCTGACCAGCAGGACGATCCCGGGCAGGACGAAGCAGGCTGCGGCGAGCAGCAGGAAGGACGGCTCGTCCACGAGACCTCCCGGTCGTCTGCGCGGCCCATCGAAAGACGGGCTGCGGCAGGCTACAGGAAGTCCGGCATGCCGGACGGGCCCCGGGCGGCTGACCGCCGGCTGGGCATGGGGCGTCAGCGGGTGGTCAGGGGGTCGTCAGCGGGGGCGGCGAGTCTCGGAGCATGACGAACACGAGCATTCTCATCTCCGGCGCCGGCATCGGCGGACCCGCTCTCGCGTACTGGCTGGACCGGTACGGCTTCGACGTGACCGTGGTGGAGCGGTGGAACGGCATCAGGCCCGGCGGGCAGGCGGTCGATGTGCGGGGGCCCGCGCTGGACGTGGCGGAGCGGATGGGCGTCCTGGACGAGCTGCGCGCCCACGGCACCGGTATGCGCGGCATGTCCGTAGTGGACGCCGAGGGGAACGAGGTCTACCGGTCGGAGGAGCGGACGGTCAGCGGCGGCGATCTGGCGAGCCCGGACGTGGAGATCCTGCGGGACGACCTCGCGCGGATCATCGCGGCGGCGGCCGGGGACCGGATCGAGTACCTCTTCGACGACTCGATCGCGGCGCTGGAGGAGGGCCCGGACGGGGTCCGGGTGACGTTCGACAGCGGGTTGGAGCGGTCGTTCGGGCTGGTCGTGGGCGCGGACGGGCTGCACTCCAACACCCGCCGCCTGGCGTTCGGGCCGGTGGCGCTGCGGGAGCTCGGGACGTGCATGGCCGTCTTCAGCGTCCCCAACTTCCTCGGGCTGGACGGCTGGCAGATCATGCACCAGATGCCGGGCGGCGGCCTGCGCGGCGGGATGGTGATGAGCGTCCGGAACGGCACCGAGGCGCGCGCCTACCTGATGTTCGACCCGGACGGGCCGCTGGTGTACGACCACCGCGACATCGAGGCGCAGAAGAAGCTGGTGGCGCGGGAGCTGGCGGGCGACAGCTGGGTGATGCCGGCGCTGCTGGAGCACATGTGGACGGCGCCGGACTTCCACTTCGACCCGGCGGCGCAGGTCCGGCTCGACTCCTGGTCGAAGGGACGGGTGGTGCTGCTGGGCGACGCCGGGTACTGCGGGTCCCCGCTGTCGGGGCAGGGCACGAGCATGGCGATGGTCGGCGCGTACGTCCTGGCGGGCGAGCTGAAGGCGGCCGGCGGCGACCATGTGCGGGCGTTCGCGGCGTACGAGAGCGAGCTGCGGGGGTACGCGGGCGCGAACCAGCGGATCGCGGTCGAGAACATGAAGGCGCGCCGGGCGCAGCTCGCGGAGGAGGCGGCGGGGGACGCGGAGGCGGCCGAGGCGCTGGCCGAGACGGGTATCGAGGAGTTCGCCGCGGTCGTGGGCTCGTACGCGATCAAGGACTACTGACGGAAGGGGCCGCCGGGGACGGCGGCCCCTTCCGTCAGCTCCGGGCGGCCTCGGTGAGGCGGTCGAGTTCGGCGAGGACCTCCGAGGCGGCCGCCGGGTCGAGGGACCCGAACGCCAGGCCCCGGCCGTGGCGGCGCTCGCCGAGGACGACCCAGCGGATGTCCTGGTCGGGGTACTCGTCGGGGGCGATCACCCGGATGCCGGGGCTGAAGCCGATCTCTACCCACCGGTCCTCGGTGACCTGGAGGAGGGCCTGCCGGCGGAAGCCGCCGTCCTCGGTCTGCCCCAGTTCCCAGCCGCGGCCCGTCAGCCCCATGATCCGCCCGAAGTGGACGGTCAGGCCCTCGAAGCGGGTGAGCCGCTCGGCCTTCGCCTCCTCGTCGGCGAGGGTGAACACGGGGCGGCCGAGCTGCGGGAACGGCTGGACGATCTCGTAGTCGGCGAGCACGTCCGACCAGGTCTTCAGATCCTCGGCGGACAGGTTCAGCGGGTGCGGCAGGGTGACGCGGGCGTCGGCGGGGAGGGTGAACGCCTCGTCGGCGGCGTCCGCGAGCGTCCGGTCCTCGGCGATGCGGAACGTGGCCGTCCCGGCGCTCCAGACCAGCCGGCGGGCGATGTGCCACATCAGGGGGTGGCGGACGAAGAGGGAGGCGAACTCCTCCGCCGTCCAGCCGCGCCCGGACACCATGGCCTTCTCCAGCCGCTTGAGCTGGTCGGCGGCGACGGTCCTGACCTCCTTCTTGAGGTCGGCGAACCGCTTGTACGCGGCGGGCGCGAGCGTGCCGTCGTCCCGGACGCCGGGTTTGGGCAGCGTCTTGCGGGCCTTGCCGTCCCCGTCGGTCACGTACGGCTTGAGCTGCTCGTCGAAGCCGACGCGGAACGTGCGGTGCCCGTAGTCGAGCGTCATGCCGCCTTCGGCGTCCAGCCCGAAGTCGGGGACGAGACGGTCGCCGAGCTGCTCGCGGGTGAGCCCGCGCTCCTCGGCGACGCGGTTGAGGACCCGCTGGGCGTCCGGCCGGATCCGCGCCTGGTCCGCGGCCTTCTTCGCGAGCCGGTCCAGGTGGCGCAGCGCCGTGTCGGTGCCGAGGCGGGAGAACAGCCGCAGCGCGCTGGTACCGCCCATGTCCCAGACGTACGCCTTCGACCACCGGGCGACGATCGGCGCGAGGCGGTCGGCGGTCGCGTCGTCGCCGAACTCCGCGATGGCGTACTGGAATCCGGGCCGCGCCCATTTGCCCCGGAAGGAGTCGTTCTCGCGGAGGGCCCACACGAACTCGGCGAGCGAGGCGGGGTCGAACAGCCCGGCCAGCGGCGGGACGCCGGGGTACGGGGGCTTGTAGGGCCCCTCGCAGATCGCGAGCATCATGATGAAGTTCCGGGTGGCGGACTCCGGCAGCGCTTCTTCGCGCCCGCGCAGCAGCAGCTGCGGCAGGTTCGCGGGGTCGAGCGACTCGGGCAGCTCCGGGAGCGGGTCGGGGTACAGGTCCAGCGGGTCGGTCCGCAGGGCCGCGATCGCCCGTTCGGCCTCCTCGCCGTACTCGGCGGCGGCCGCCACGATGGCGTCGTGGCCGTGCGTCTGCGCGACCAGGCGCAGCGCCTCCTCGGCGCGGGTGCGCTTGGGGCCGGGCTTGCGCAGCGCGTCCGGTACGGTCAGCCGCGCGGCGGCCCGTCCATGCAGCCTGTACCAGATCACCGCGCGGTCGCGGTTCGGGTAGGCGTCGAAGTGCTTGATCATGATCTGGGCGACGTCCGTGCTCAGGTACGGGTCCAGCCAGTAGAAGAGGCGGTTCGCCGTGGCCTTGTGCACCAGGAACGCGTGGGCCGCGAGGCCGTGCCGGGCCGCGATGCCCTGGCAGAGCGAGTTGCCGGCGCCGATGTCGTCCCAGTAGCGCTCGTCGGCCAGCAGGCGCTCGCCGTACTCCGGCGGCGCCTGCATGATCAGCGCGACCGCGCGCGTCCTGCGCTCCTTGGCGTCGAGGTCCGCCGCCGCGCCGCCGGCGAAGGTCTCGGCGACCGCGTCCCAGTCGGTGTCCTCGGGCAGGCGCACCCAGCCGGAACCGTCGCCGGCCTCCCGCCACTTCTCCCGGGTGCCCGGCGCCCAGTGCAGGGCGGGCGGCTCCTTGGGGGCCTTCAGCTTGAGGACGGCCGGTTCCGCGCCGTGCTTCTCGCGGGTCCAGGGCGGGGCGACGAGGATGTCGGGGAGGGAGCTCTCGGCGGCTTCCTCGACGCGGGCGGGGGTCTCCGTCATTTCTCCTGCCTCCTGGTGAGTTCGGTGAGGTCGGCGAGGAACTCGGAGGCGACCACCGCGTCCAGCCCGCCGAGGGGCAGCGGCTCCCGGTCGATGCGGCTGTCGCCGTTCCGGACGTACTCGACCATGGTGATCCGCTGCAGGGCGTCCGGGGCGGACCGGCCGGTGCCGATGCCCGGCTGGAACCGGACCTCCACCCGCGTGCCGCCGCCGGCCGGGTACGTGAGCAGGGCCCGCTTGCGGTAGTCGCCGGGCGCCGTCCGCAGGCTCCAGGCGCCCCGGGCGAGCCGGTTGAGGTCGGCGTTCGGCACGTCGACGCCGTCGAAGCCGGGCACCCGCAGGCTCGCGCGGTCCGCCTCGGCGACGCGGTGGACGGGCCGGTCGAGCTGCGGGAACGGCTGCGCGATCTCGTAGTCGGCGAACACCTCCCCCCACGCCTCCAGCGCGCTTCCCAGCAGGATCGGGTGCGGGAGCGCGATCCGCGCCTCGGGGGACGGGACGAACTCCTTGTCGTCGACGTCGGCGAACGTGCGGTCCTCGGCGATCCGGAACGCGGTGGCGGTCCCGTCCTGCCGGGCGCTCCACACCAGGCGCCGCGCGAGCTCCCGCAGCAGCGGATGCTCCACGTACAGGGCGCGGAACTCCTCCAGCGGCCACTCACGCCCGGACAGCATCGCCTCGTGCAGCCGCTCGCGCTGCTTGGCGGCGACGTCCCGGACGCCCTTCTTCAGCTCCGCGAAGCGCTCATGGGCCGGGCCGGCGAGCGCGGGGTCGTCCTTGGGGCCGGGCTTGGGCAGCGACTTGCGGTGCCGGCCGGCGGGATCGACGACGTACGGGACGAGCCGCTCGTCGAAGCCGACGCGGAACGTCCGCGGCCCGTAGTCGAGGTCCATGCCGCCCTCGGCGTCCAGCCCGAAGTCGGGAACGAGCCGGTCGATCAGCCGGGGAACGGTCAGGCCGCGCTCCTTGGCGGCGAGGTACAGCGTGTACTCCCCGTACTCCCGGACGTGCTTGGCCGGATGCGACTCCTCCACGATCCGGTGCAGCGTGCGGAGCGCGGCGTCCGTGCCGATGGCGACGAAGACCCCCAGGGCGTTCCGCGCCGCCTGCCCGCCGGGCCACCAGTACTCCCACCGGTTGATCGCCTCGCGGAGGCGGCGGGCGGTCCCGTCGTCGCCGAGACGGCCCAGCGCGTACAGGACGCCGTCGGGCATCCAGTGGTACCGGTTCGGCTCGGTGGCGAGGCACAGGCCCCACGCGAACTCCGCGAGCGAGTCCGGGTCGCAGATCTCGATGATCTCGTCGACGAACGAGTGCGGACGGCCGGGCCGGGACAGCAGCAGCAGCGCGGTGAAGTGCCGGGTCGCGAACGCGGGCAGGGCCGCGCCGCGGCCGCGCAGCAGGATCCGCGGCAGCCGGTCCGGGGCCCGGTCCCCGCCGGTCGGCGGCATCTCCGCGGGAAAGCGCAGCCGCTCCATGGCCCGGACGGCCTCGGCACCGAACGGCTCCGCCTCCCGGCGGGCGGCCTCGACACCGAACGCTTCGATGATCTCCCGGAGCATCGATTCGGCGCGAGCGCGCCGGGGGCCGGGCCGGCCGAGCGCGTCCGGGACCAGCAGCGGCACGGCCGCGGCCCCCTGCGTCCGGGCCCAGCTCAGCCTGAGGGGGCGGCGGTCGGCGTCCTCGGCCGTCCCGGCGATCATCGCTTCCGCCACGTCCGCGCTCAGGAACCAGATGAGGAGAGCGGCCGCCTCCGGATCTCCCTTGGCCGCGACGTGCATCGTGAGGGGGTACGCCTTCACATCGTGGCGGACGACGATCCCGCCGAGCGCCTGGACGTCGGCGAACTCGTCCCAGTAGCGGCGGTCGTCCAGCAGTTCGTGCGCGAGGTGCTCCGGGCCGTGGAGCAGCAGGCCCGTGTACAGCGGGGCGCGGCCCTTGGGCGTGAGGTCGGTCAGGGCCCGGCCGCTGCGAAACCGCTCCGCCGCCGCCTCCCAGTCGGCGTCCTTGCGGCCCCGCGAGGACGCCTCTTGCCAGAGCCTCGACCGGCTGTAGTCGTTCCAAGCCGTCGAGACGGGCACCTGCGGCGCCGCCAGTCCCTCCTGGACGATCGGCTCCCATTCCCATGGGGGCTCGACGACCAGCGGGGGGAGCGCGTCGAGCGGGGCGTCGTTGATCTCCATGTCGGGCCACGGTAGGGCAGCCCGGCGACATCTCGCGTCGGTATGTCCCCTGGAAGGGGATCAGATGCGGCGGAGGCGGACGCGCTGGATGCTGTGGTCGCGGCCCTTGTGCAGCACCAGCGTGGCCCGGGCGCGGGTCGGCAGGATGTTGGAGACCAGGTTGATCTCGTTGACGTCCCGCCACACCCGCTGCGCGAACGCGGCGGTCTCGTCCTCGTCCAGCTCGTGCGCGTACTTGTGGAAGTACGAGCGGGGATCGGTGAACGCGGTGCGCCGCAGCGCGAACAGCCGGTCCACGTACCACTGCCGGATGTCCTCCACCCGGGCGTCCACGTAGATCGAGAAGTCGAAGAAGTCGGCCACGCCGAGCTGCCCGGCCGGCGGTGCCTGGAGCACGTTCAGGCCCTCGACGATCAGGATGTCGGGCCGCCGGACGGTCTGCGCCGCGCCCGGGACGATGTCGTACTCCAGGTGCGAGTAGACCGGTATGGAGTGCTCCGCCGCGCCCGACTTGATCGACGACACGAACCGGACCAGCGCGCGGCGGTCGTACGACTCGGGGAAGCCCTTGCGGTCCATGATCCCGCGCTCGGTCAGCACCGCGTTCGGGTACAGGAAGCTGTCGGTGGTGACCAATTCCACGCTGGGGTGCTCGGGCCAGCGGGCCAGCAGCGTGCGCAGCAGCCGGGAGGTGGTGGACTTGCCGACCGCCACGCTGCCCGCCACGCCGATGATGAACGGCGTCGGCTTGACCGGCTCGCCGAGGAAGCCGCCGATGGTGTCCCGCAGCCCGCCGTCGGCCAGGAAGAACAGGTTCAGCAGCCGCGACAGCGGGAGGTAGACCTCCTCGACCTCGGTGATGTCGATCGGGTCCCGCAGCCCGCGCAGCGCGTCCAGCTCGCCGGGGGTCAGCGGCAGCGGGGTGTTCTCGCGCAGCCCGCGCCAGGCTTCCCGCGAGAGTTCCACGTAAGGGCTCGGCACGCTGTCCCATCCGCTCGTCATGGCCGACAACAGTAGTCACCGGCCCCGGGAGGACACCGGCGTTTCATCGGCTGGCCACGCTATAGGCACCCGGCTCGCGCATGTGCTGGTGGGTCCCGCGGAGAGGAGCGAATAGGCTTGCGCCCATGTGCGGAATCGTGGGGTACGTCGGTTCGAAGCCGGCGCTGGACGTCGTGGTCGAGGGCCTGGCGCGGCTGGAGTACCGCGGCTACGACTCGGCCGGAGTGGCGCTGCTGGCGGACGGGGCGCTGGCCACCGCCAAGCGCGCGGGCAAGCTCGTCAACCTGCGCAAGGCCCTGGAGGAGGAGCCCCCGCCGGCGGGGACGCTCGGCATGGGGCACACCCGGTGGGCCACGCACGGCCCGCCGAACGACCGCAACGCGCACCCGCACACCGACTGCTCGGGGAACGTCGCGGTCATCCACAACGGCATCATCGAGAACTTCGCCCAGCTCCGCTCGGAGCTGGAGGAGGCCGGGCACAAGCTGGTCTCCGACACCGACACCGAGGCCGTCGCCCACCTGCTGGAGGACGAGCTGCGCAAGGGCGGCGGCGGGCTCGCCGACGCCATGCGGGCCGTCTGCGCCCGGCTGGAGGGCGCGTTCACGCTGGTCGCGGTGCACACCGGCGACCCGGACCTGGTGGTCGGCGCGCGCCGCAACTCGCCGCTGGTCGTCGGCGTCGGCGACGGGGAGAACTTCCTGGCCAGCGACGTGGCGGCGTTCATCGCCCACACCCGCGACGCGATCGAGCTGGGCCAGGACCAGGTGGTCGAGCTGCGGGCGGCCGGCGTGACGGTCACCGACTTCGCCGGGAACCCCGCCGAGACCAAGGCGTACCACGTCGACTGGGACGTCTCCGCCGCCGAGAAGGGCGGCTTCGACTACTTCATGCTCAAGGAGATCGCCGAGCAGCCGCGGGCGGTCGCCGACACGCTGCTCGGCCGGATCGGCTCCGACGGCCGGCTCAGCCTGGACGAGATGCGCATCTCCGACCAGGAGCTGCGCGAGGTCGACAAGATCATCATCGTGGCCTGCGGCACCTCGTACCATGCCGGGCTGATCGCCAAGTACGCCATCGAGCACTGGGCCGGGCTGCCCTGCGAGGTGGAGCTGGCCAGCGAGTTCCGCTACCGGGACCCGATCCTCAGCAAGAGCACGCTGGTGATCGCGATCTCCCAGTCGGGCGAGACGATGGACGCGCTGATGGCGGTCCGGCACGCCCGCGAGCAGCACGCCAAGCTGCTGGGCATCTGCAACGTCAACGGCTCCACCCTGCCGCGCGAGTGCGACGGCGTCCTCTACACCCACGCCGGCCCGGAGATCGCGGTCGCCTCCACCAAGGCGTTCCTGACCCAGCTGGTCGCGGTCTACCTGATCGCGCTGTACCTGGCTCAGGTCCGCGGCACCAAGTGGGGCGACGAGGTCTTCGCCATGGTCCAGCTGCTGGCGCAGATGCCGGACAAGGTGGACAAGGTGCTGGAGACCATGGAGCCGGTACGAGAGCTGGCCCGCTCGCTGTCGGGCGAGCGCTGCGTGCTGTTCCTCGGCCGCCACGTCGGCTTCCCGGTGGCGCTCGAGGGCGCGCTCAAGCTCAAGGAGCTGGCGTACATGCACGCCGAGGGCTTCGCCGCCGGCGAGCTCAAGCACGGCCCGATCGCGCTGATCGAGGAGGGGCTGCCGGTCGTGGTGGTCGTCCCGCCGCGCGCCCGCGACGTGCTGCACGACAAGATCGTCTCCAATATCCAGGAGATCCGCGCCCGCGGCGCCCGGACGATCGTGATCGCCGAGGAGGGGGACGCGTCGGTCGAGCCGTACGCCGACACGCTGATCAGCGTGCCCGCCGTGCCGACGCTGCTCCAGCCGCTGGTGACGACCGTCCCGCTCCAGGTGTTCGCCTGCGAGCTGGCCACCGCCAAGGGCCACGACGTCGACCAGCCCCGCAACCTGGCCAAGTCCGTCACGGTCGAATGATCGGGGCGATCGGGATAATGATCGGATAACGCCTGAACCGCGCGCCGCCCCCGTACGTCGAAGGGGTGACCGGCCTCACTCTCGCGGAGGTGGCGCGCGTTGCCGTCGCATGACGATCTCGGTGTCGAGGTCCGGGGCGTGACCCGGCGCTTCGGCGCCGCGCACGCCCTCCAGGGCATGGACCTCACCGCCCCGTACGGCCAGGTGACCGCGCTGGTCGGGGCCAACGGCGCCGGCAAGACCACGCTCCTGCTGATCCTCGCGACCCTGCTCGCGCCCGACGCCGGGCTCGTCCGGGTGGCCGGGCACGACCTGCGGACGGACGCCGCGGGCGCCCGGCTGGCGCTGGGCTGGATGCCCGACACGTTCGGCGTGTACGACCGGCTGACCGTCGACGAGTACCTGGAGTTCTTCGCCGACGCCTACCGGCTGCCCGCCGCCGAGAAGGCCCGCCGGATCAGGGCGCTGCTGACCCTCGTCCACCTGGACGACTACCAGGGGCGGCCGGTGCACGTGCTGTCGCGCGGGCAGAAGCAGCGCCTGGGCGTGGCGCGCGCCCTCGTCCACAGACCGCGCGTCCTGCTGCTGGACGAGCCGGCGTCCGGGCTCGACCCGCGGTCCCGCGTCGAGCTGCGCGACCTGCTGCGGACCCTCGCCGGCGACGGCGTCGCGGTGCTGGTGTCCAGCCACATCCTGAGCGAGCTGGAGGAGATGGCCGACCGGGTGGTGCTGGTCGACCACGGCCGCACGGTCGGCCAGCACCGGATGGACGACCTGGCCGCTGCGGCCCGTACCCGCTGGCGGATCCGCGCGCTCGACCCGGACACCCTCGCCGCCGCGCTCGCCGCGCGTCCCGAGGCCGGCCTGGTCGTCCCGCTGCCGGGCGGCGCCGAGGTGGGGCCGCTGACCGAGGCCGCGGCCGCCGACCTGCTGACCGGGCTCGTCGCGGACGGCCTGCGGCTGGCCGGGTTCGGGCCCGTGGGCGGCGCGCTGGAGTCGGTCTACATGGCGATGACGGAGAACCGCCGGTGAACGCGCACGGGTGCGATGACGGAGGTGGGCGATGACCCTGTACGGAATCGGCCTGGTGGCCAGGCAGGAGATCCGGACCCGGCTGCGCACCGGCCGCTGGAGGCTGCTGCTGGGGATCTGGTTCGCCGTCGTGAACGGCCTCGGCCTGCTGTTCCGGATCGCCCTGGAGAGCGAGAACGGCGGGGGCTCCGCCGGCAACGCGGTCCCCATGTTCGGCGGGGTGCTGCTGGGCGTGCTCGTCCTCACCCTGCTGGTGGCGCCCGCGCTCGGCGCCCAGTCGATCAACGGCGAGCGGGAGCGCGGCACCCTCGCCGCGCTGCAGATCACCCGGCTCGCCCCCGGCGACATCGTGCTGGGCAAGCTCGCCGCGGCCTGGGGGACCGGCCTGCTGGTGCTGCTGCTCACGCTGCCGTGCGCGCTCGTCCCGGTCTTGGAGGGGGAGATCGGGGTGGGCCGCGCGGTCGTCACGATCACCGTGACGGGGCTGCTGATCGGGATCGTGTGCGCCGTGTCGCTCGGCTGGTCGGCCGCGGTGGCGCGCAGCATCACCTCCGTGCTGCTGTCGTACCTCACGGTGTTCGGGCTGCTGGTCGGCACGCCGCTGGTGTTCGCGATGGCGCTGCCGCTGACCAAGACGCAGGTGAGGACCGAGCACCTGAGCTTCTCCCGTACCCATCCGGAGCGGGTCTGGTGGCTGCTGGCGCCCAACCCGGTGGTGATCCTGGCCGACGCGGCGCCCCGGCAGCCGCCTCCGGAACCCCGGGAGACGGGCACCGGGTACGGCGACGACCACTACGTGCCCGAGCCGTTCGACCCGCTCGGCGACACGCAGGAGCAGGTCCGGGAGATCCGGTCCGCCTCGTCCGACGAGGACCGGGCCGGGCCGGTGTGGCCGTACGGGCTGGTGGCCGGGTTGGGGATGGCCGGCGGGGCGCTCTGGACGGCCTCGCGCCGCCTGCGGACGCCGGTGCGCGCGGTCGCCCCGGGGACGCGCATCGCCTGACCGGGGCCCGCGTCCGGGCCGCCCGCCCGCCGAGGCTCAGAGAGGCTCGGAAGGGCCCGCGCCGCCGCGGCGCGGGCCCTTCTGCAATTCTCAGCGAAACGTGCAGAAGTCGAAGGGAAAAACAGGAGAGTCGCCGGCCGGTTGGGGAACATATCGGCTGCGTTAGTGCGAACGGCCGGTGGGGATAGTTCGCGGGCCGCGACGCCGGGCCCGGCGCCGCGTTTTGGTCAAGCGAACCCGCTTGCGTGTCCATCGTATCCGCGGTGACATTTTTGTATCAGCGGGGGCGATCCATGTCTCCATTTTTGATCAGGGCCACGAAGCGGGCCCAGTCGGCGACGGCGACGTTCAGGACCGGCGCGGACGGCTCCGTCCGGCGGCTGTCCCGCACACCGACGGCATGCCGGGAGAGGCGTGCCACTTCGATGCATGCCGCGCTGGGGCCGCATGCGCTGCTCTTTTTCCAGCGGAAGTAATGTGCGTGCGTCTCCAACCCGCTCACCTCCCGTTCGGCGGGGTTGCCGGTGTCCTTTCCAAATCACACCGTGAAGCTCCGCCGAATAAGGTAGCAAATGTCCCAGTCAAGGGAAGAGTGGTGGAGAACGCCGGGATCGCGTGGTTCGCGGGGCCCGCCGGGACGGCCGGGGGAGGCGGGGCGGGCGCGGCACGGCTGGTGTGGCGCGCGCCGGTGCAGGCCGGTGCAGGCCGGTGCGAGCCGGTGCGGGCGGGCCAGTGCGGGCCGGTATGGGCCGGTATGGCGGCGGGGTGAGGGGGGTGGCGGAGGGTCGTGCAGGCGAACCGAGCCCGACGAGCGCCAAGACTCGGTTCGCGGTTCTGCGTCAGCCGGAGAGGGATCGATCAACCGGGAAGGTCGAAAGCGCCCTCTCTCGCTTGCTGGACGAAGGCGCCCCATGCGCTTCGTGAGAATCTCAGAGTTGGCCCCTCGGGGCCGTTCTTGGCGTCACGCGCCGCGATCGGCAGGTCCGAGCCGTCGAAGAGGGCCACTTCCACGCAGGTGTTGCTGGCACCACAGTGCCGGCTTCGGCGCCACGACGGGATAGAAGTGGAAATATGGGACACTTAACACCTTTCCTGAAGATGAGTGACACCGATGAAGATTCTTACCAGTTGTTCCTGGCTTGGTGAATCCGCTGCCGCGACTCGGTATGGGATAGTGCCCGCGCGGCGAGAGTGTCGTAAGCGAGGCGGTACATGTAGGTCACGGCCTCGTCCACGAAGTGACTGATAGTCAGGCTTTCGGTGTGCACAATATCAGGGAAGAGAGTGTCGTACGCAGGCGGAAACTCCAAAAGAATGAATGATTCCGCGATGACCTCGTGCGGTGTATCGAGCGGTAGGATTCTGAGTTTCACGTTGGGAAGTTCGGTCACGCGGTGCAGGTGGTCCAGTTGCTCGCGCATGATGTCCCGGTCGCCCACCCGGCGGAACAGCACCGCCTCGTCCATCACCACCGAGAGTTCCAGCCGGCGCGGCGGGGCGAGCAGTTCCTGGCGGCGCATCCGGACCTCGACCCGCCGCTCCAGTTCCGCGGGCGTCAGCGTCGCGATGGCGTTCCAGCCCTCGATCACCTGGCGGGCGTACCGCTCCGTCTGCAGCAGGCCCGGAACCACCATGCTGTCCCATTCCGTGACGGCCTGGGCCTCGGCCTCCATTCCGATGAACTCCGCGTACGGGCCCGGCAGATCGCGGTAGTCCTCCCACCAGCCGCGCTCGGCGGCGTCCCGGGCCAGGGCGAGGATCTCCTCGCGGCGCTCGCCGTCGACCCCGTACAGGTCGAGCAGCAGCCGGACGTCGGCGATCTTGGCCCCGGTACGCGCGTTCTCCAGCCGGCTGACCTTGGCGGTGGACCAGCGGAGCCGGTCGGCGACGTCGTCGCCGGTGAAGGTGAGCTGCTCGCGCATCCGGCGCAGTTCGGCGGCGAGTCTGCGCTGCCGTACGGAAGGACGTGGGGATGCGCTCATCGCGGCGGCCTCTCCTGCCCGGGCGAATCAATCGAAGGAACGGCGTGCGGGAAAACCGCGGTGATTGAAACTGTAACTTGCACGGCAACCTGCCGCACTCGGGCCGCGGCAGAGCCCCTGGAACAGGCCGCGGCACGGTGCTCGGGGGCGGTCGTGGCACCCTGGACGGGTGATCGTGGGTGTGGGCATCGACGTCGTGGACATCGCCCGGTTCGAGCGTTCGCTGGAGCGCACTCCCGGGCTGCGGGCGCGGCTGTTCACCGAGGCCGAGCGGGGGATGGCCGGCCGGTCGCTGGCCGCCCGGTTCGCCGCCAAGGAGGCGCTGGCCAAGGCGCTCGGCGCGCCGCGCGGGCTGCTGTGGACCGACGCCGAGATCCGGCGGGCGGACGACGGCCGCCCCAGCCTGCACGTCGCGGGCACGGTCGCCGCGGCGGCGGGCGCGCGCGGGGTGGCCCGCTGGCACGTCTCGCTCAGCCATGACGGCGGCATCGCCACGGCGGTGGTGATCGCCGAGTCGGACTGATCTACTGGGGTCCGGGGAGGGGTAGGGCATGAGGTACGCGCACGAGGTCGGCAAGGTCCGCGCCGCGGAGCAGGCCCTGATGGCCCGGCTCCCGGACGGCGCGCTGATGCAGCGCGCCGCCGCCGGGCTCGCCGCCGTCTGCGCCCGGCTCCTGGAGAGCGTGTACGGCGCCGACGTGATCCTGCTCGTCGGCGGCGGGGACAACGGCGGGGACGCCCTGTACGCCGGCGCCCGGCTGGCCCGGCGAGGCGCCCGCGTCCGCGCCGTCCCGGCGGGGACGCGCGTCCACGAGGGCGGGCTGGCCGCGCTGCGCGCGGCGGGCGGCCGGGTGCTCCCCGCGGGCGAGGCCGAGGGGCCGATCCGGACCGCCGACCTGATCATCGACGGGCTCACCGGCATCGGCGGCACCGGCCGGCTGCGCGAGCCGCACGCGACCCTGGCCCGGCAGGCCACCGGTTCCACCGGCATCGTGGTCGCCTGCGACGTCCCGAGCGGCGTGGACGCCGGAACGGGGCGCGTCGAGGGCCCCGCCGTGCGCGCGGACGTCACCGTGACGTTCGGCACGCACAAGCCCGGCCTGCTGATCGATCCGGGCGCGGCCTGCTGCGGCGTCGTGGAACTGGTCGACATCGGGCTCGGCCCCGACCTGCCCGACCCCGACGTCGTCGCGGCCTGGCCCGAGGACGTGCAGCCGCCGGAGCCGGGACCCGAGTCCGACAAGTACCGGCGCGGCGTGGTGGGGATCCTCGCGGGCGGCGACGCGTTCACCGGTGCGGCCGTCCTCTGCGCGGGCGGCGCGGTGCGCGGCGGCGCGGGCATGGTGCGGTTCGCCTCGGTGCGGCATCCGGTCGAACTCGTCCGGCAGCGCTTCCCCGAGGCCGTCACCACCGTGATCGAGTCCCGGCCGGACGCGCTCGACCGCGTCGGCCGCGTCCAGGCGTGGGTGGTGGGCCCGGGGCTCGGCACCGGCAAGGACGCCGAGGTCCTCGTCGAGGCCGCCCTGGGCACCGACCTGCCGGTGCTGGTGGACGCCGACGGGCTGACCGTCGTGGCGCGCCGCCGCGACCTGCTGCGCCGGCCGGCGCCGACCGTGCTGACCCCGCACGCGGGCGAGCTGTCCCGGCTGATCGGCGCCGACCGGGAGGCGATCGAGGCGCGCCGGCTGGAGCACGTCCGCCGCGCCGCCGCCGAGCTCCCGGTGACCGTGCTGCTCAAGGGCTCCACCACGCTGGTCGCGGAGGAGGACCGGCCCGTGCGGGTCAATCCGACCGGCACGCCCCGGCTCGCCACGGCCGGCACCGGCGACGTGCTGTCGGGGCTGATCGGCGCGCTGCTGGCGGGCGGGATGTCCGCGCTGGACGCCGCCGCCTCCGGCGCGTACCTGCACGGGCTGGCGGGCCGCCTCGCCGCCGCCGGGACGGGCGGGGACGGCGCCGAGGCACCGATCGGCGCGTACGACGTGGTCGAGGCGCTTCCGGAGGCGTTCCGCGCCGTCTGGTGAGCGCCGGGGTGAACCACACGGCGGACGAATACGTCCAAATCGGGTAGAGGGCACCGCGGGTGCTCACCGGTTGACGGGGAAGTGGCCGCAAGGCGCGTGAGCAGGCACGTTCATGCCCTCGGGGGCGGCACACTGGGTGACCATGAGGAGTCCAGCAGAGGCACGCGTCGATCTCGACGCGATCGGCGGCAACATCGCGCTGCTGCGGGAGCGCGCCGCGGGGGCCGCGGTCATGGCCATGGTGAAGGCCGAGGCGTACGGCCACGGGCTGTTGCCCGCCGCGCGCGCGGCGCTGGCCGGCGGCGCGACGTGGCTCGGCGTCGCCAAGCTCGCCGAGGCCCTGGAGCTGCGCCGCGCCGGGGTGGCCGGCGTGCCGATCCTGGTCTGCCTCGGCGTCCCGGGCGAACCGTACGACCAGGCGGTCACCGCCGGGATCGACCTGACCGCGGGCGCGCCCTGGCTGGTCGAGGAGATCGCCGCCGCCGCGGAGCGGGCCGGCCGGCCCGCGCGGATCCACCTCAAGGCCGACACCGGCATGTCCCGCGGCGGCGCCTGGGGGGCGGAGTGGCCGCCGCTGGTGCAGGCGGCGCTCGCCGCCGAGGCCGCCGGGCACGTCGAGGTCGTCGGGCTGATGTCGCACTTCGCGTGCGCCGACGAGCCCGGCCACCCCTCGGTGGCGAACCAGCTCGCGGTCTTCAAGGACATGATCGAGTACGCGGAGAAGGCGGGTGCCCGGCCCGAGGTCCGGCACCTGGCCAACTCCGCCGCCACGCTCACGCTGCCCGACGCGCACTTCGACCTGGTCCGTCCCGGGATCGCCACGTACGGCCTGTCCCCGGTGCCGGGGGAGGGGACGTTCGGGCTGCGGCCCGCGATGACGCTGGTCGCC
The DNA here is from genome assembly GCF_040703975.1 of Spirillospora sp. NPDC029432. Classification (NCBI taxonomy): domain Bacteria; kingdom Bacillati; phylum Actinomycetota; class Actinomycetes; order Streptosporangiales; family Thermomonosporaceae; genus Spirillospora; species Spirillospora sp. NPDC029432. Next base: position 33,355 of record NZ_JBEZWH010000016.1, on the reverse strand, counting down.
GGCGCCGCCCTGGTCAAGCGGGTGCCCGGGGGCAGCGGCGTCTCGTACGGCCACACCTACGTCACCGAACGGGAGACGACCCTGTGCGTGGTGCCCGCCGGGTACGGCGACGGCGTCCCCCGGCACGGCTCCAACCTGCTGGAGGTCCTGGCGGGCGGCCGCCGGCGCCGGATCGCCGGGCGGGTGTGCATGGACCAGTTCGTGATCGACCTGGAGGACGACCCGCTCGCCGCCGGCGACGAGATCGTCCTGTTCGGTCCCGGCGACCGCGGCGAGCCCACCGCTCAGGAGTGGGCGGACGCGCTGCGGACGATCTCGTATGAGATCGTCACCCGGATCGGTTCCCGGGTGCCCCGGGTGTACTCCGGAGGGGGCGAGGATGGTTAGCGGCAGGAGGAAGGTCGGTATCGCCGGCGCCGTGGCGGGCGTCGGCGCGGCCGGGATCGGCGCCGCCGTCGGGCTGCGCCGGCTGGCGGTCGGGCGGGTCAGGCTCCGCCCCGACCCCGACGCCGACGAGCCGTTCGGCGAGCTGCGCGGGAAGCCGCTGACCGTCGAGGCCTCCGACGGGCTGGACCTGCACGTGGAGATCGACGGCCCGGACGACGCGCCGCTGACGATCGTCTTCAGCCACGGCTACGCGCTCACCCAGGACACCTGGCACTACCAGCGCCGCGACCTGCGGCACTCGCCGGGCCGGCCGCGCCTGGTGTTCTGGGACCAGCGCAGCCACGGCCGCTCCGGCCGCAGCGTCCCCACCAGCGCGACGATCGACCAGACCGGCGACGACCTGTACGCGGTGCTGCGCGCCACCGTGAGCCCCGGCGCGCCCGTCGTCCTGGTCGGGCACTCCATGGGCGGCATGTCGATCATGGCGCTGGCGCTCAACCACCCCGAGCTGTTCGAGGCGTCCACCGACTCCCCCCGCGTCGTCGGCGTCGCGCTCGTCAACACCTCCTGCGGCAAGCTGACCGAGATGACGCTGGGCCTCCCGCTCGTCCTGGCCAAGGTGCTGCGCCCCCTCGCCCCCGGCACGCTGCGCGGCCTCGGCCGCCGCGCCGACATCGTCGACCGCGTCCGCGGGCTGGGCGCCGATGTGGCGTTCGTGGTGACCAAGCGGATGGCGTTCGCCGACAAGTACGTGAGCCCCACCGTGGTCGACTTCCTGGAGCAGATGATCCGGGCCACCCCGATCGACGTGATCGCCGAGTTCTACCCGGAGCTGATCGCGCACGACAAGGCGGCCGCCCTGGAGACCATCGGCCGCGTCCCGGCCGTGGTCATGGCCGGCGGCGAGGACCGCCTCACCCCCGCCGAGCACGGCCGGAGCATCGCCGACGCGCTGCCCGGCGCCGAGTACGTCGAGGTCGGCGAGGCCGGTCACGTCCTCCCGCTCGAATACCCCGGCGTGGTCACCGGCGGCGTGCGCCGGCTGCTCGACCGCGTCGGCGAGGGGCGCGCGGAACACGAGGAGCACGAGGAGCACCAGGAGCGCGAGGAGCGTTCGGCCTGAGGCGGCGTCCGGCCCGGCGACATGCCCGGCCGCGCGGCCGGATGTGGCCGGAGGGGCCCGCGCGGCGCGCGGGACGGGACGACGGCCGCCGCAACGGCGGCCCCGAGACGAGCGAGGAGCGGAGTGTGAGCGTCACCCTGGAGGTGGCCACGGCCGAGGAGATGCGGGACCTCGGCGAGCGGCTGGGCGGCCTGCTACGCGCGGGCGACCTGCTGGTGCTGACCGGCGAGCTGGGCGCGGGCAAGACCACCCTGACGCAGGGCATCGGCGACGGGCTGAAGGTGCGGGGGCCGATCACCTCGCCCACGTTCGTCATCGCGCGGGTCCATCCCGCGCTGGCCGGGGGACCCCCGCTGGTGCACGCGGACGCCTATCGGCTGGGCGGTTTCGCGGAACTCGACGATCTCGATCTCGACGCCGAAGCGGCCGAATCCGTGACCGTCGTGGAATGGGGCGAAGGGCTCGCGGAAGGGCTGGCCGAAGCGCGGCTGGAAGTGATCATTTCGCGCGGCGAGGGCCCCGGCGAGACCCGGAAAGTAAAGATCACCGGGGTCGGCGACCGGTGGGCCGGCCTGCATCGCGATCTCGACTGATCCGAAAAAGTCTCGCGTTTTTCCGCAGGCGGGAAGGACCACTTTACGGCTGGATGTCATACTCTTTGCCGGAACGAACCTCACCTTCGCGACATATCAGCTTTCCCTCGGGAGTGGGTTCCGGTGAGTGGTAACCAGCGCAGTGGGAGTCATCGCTCCGACGGATACGACGCCGCGGACGGCGCGGGCTCGACCGGCGGTGGTTACGGTCGCGTACCGGACAGTGGCGCAGCGTACGACCCGCGCAGCGGCGAGTACCGCACCGTGAGCGGCGCCTACCCCGTCCAGCCCGCCGAGTACGGCCCCACCGGCCAGTACGGCGTGGACAGCGGCTACGCCGCGGGCAGCGACGAGTACGGCATCCCCGAGGGCCAAAGCACCGCGTACGGATCCCCGTCCCCCTCGTCCGGCACCGGGGGCTACGGCCTCCCCTCCGAGAGCGGCGGCTACGGCACCGCGGGCGGCGCGCCTGCGCAGAGCGGCGGCTACGGGCTTCCGCGCGAGAGCGGCGGCTACGGTTCCACGGGCGGCGCGGCCTCCCAGAGCGGCGGCTACGGCTCTGCGGGCGGCGCGGGGACGCAGAGCGGCGGGTACGGGCTTCCGGGGGCCGCCGGGGCGCGGAGCGGCGAGTACGGCGCGGGCCGTGACACCGGCGGGTACGGGACCTCGGCCAGCGGCGGCTACGCCTCCCCCGGCAGCACCAGCAGCCCTGGCGGCGGGTACGGCACGCGCGGCGGGTACGGCACCATGAGCGGCGGCGGGAGCGCCGAGTCCGGCGGGTACGGCGCCCTCGGCGGTCGTTCGAGCACCGGCACCGGCGGATACGGGATCCCTCCCAGGAGCGGCGGCGGGAGCGGCCAGACCGGCGGCTACGGCATCCCGGGCCGGGCGAGCGTCCAGAGCGGCGAACACGGGACGGGCAGCGGCGAATACGAGTCCGGCAGCGGCGAGTACGGGTCGCGCGGCGGCCAGTACGGCCGCGCCTCCCAGCAGCCGCCGCCGCGCCGCTCGTCCGGCAGCGGCGGCTACAGGTCCGGTACGGGCAGCCACCGGGTCGTGCGCGAGCCCAAGCCGGCGCGGCGCTTCACGCTCGTGCTGGCGGGCGTGGCGGCCGGGGTCGGCGCCTGCGTGCTGGCGGCGTTCGCGATCCTGAGCGGCGCCGGCGTGGGCGAGAAGGACGCCGGCCAGGTCGTCGGCAGCGGCGCCACGAACGGCTCGCCGACCAACAAGGCCGAGCGCGCGATCGTCCCGGACGCGTGCGAGCTGCTCGGCAAGGAGGTCGCGGACAAGCTGGCGCCCAACGCCGACCGTACGCAGGCCGACAACTACCAGAGCAGCGACCGGCAGAACCAGTGCGTGTGGGGCGCCTACACCGGCGAGAACAAGCGCCAGCTGACGGTGGAGCTGCGGGCGATCGAGGGCGCGCAGAGCCGCCCGCCGACGGACGTCGCCAAGGAGCGGTTCGGCAGCGAGCGCAAGGCCGACGAGTCGGGGCAGGCGCTGCTGGCCGGCCAGGAGCTGACCGACAAGGAGTCCCTCGACGGCGTCGGCGACGAGGGCTACGTGGTCTACAGCGTGGACGAGGGCCAGGGCTCGGGCGAGGCGATCGCCAACGTCCGCATGGTGAACGTCCTGATCACCATCCACTACTCGGGCGGCGACGACGGGAAGCCGCTCGGGTCGTCCGCCGCGATGGACGGCGCGACCGAGGCCGCCAGGAGCGTCGCGGAGCGCCTGAACCAGGGCTGACCTCCCGGGACCGGGCCGACGCGGGAGTGCCCGCGCCGCTCCTGCAGTACGCTTTCAACCCGTGCTGGTCTTGGCTTTTGACACCGCGACCGCCGCGGTCACCGTGGCGCTGTACGAGTGGTCCCCGGGCGAGGGCGTCCGGCGCCGCGGCGCGGCGGAGACCGTCGACCGGCGCCGGCACACCGAGCTGCTCACGCCGTCCATCGCCGCGGTGATGGCCGAGGCGGGCGCCGCCCCCGGCGACCTGAGCGCGATCGCCGTCGGCGTCGGGCCCGGCCCGTACACCGGGCTGCGCGTCGGCCTGGTCACGGCGCGGTCGATGGGCGAGGCGCTGCGGGTGCCGGTCCACGGCGTCTGCACGCTGGACGTCATCGCCTGGTCGTCCGGCCGCGACGCGCCGTTCGCCGTCGCGACCGACGCGCGCCGCAAGGAGGTGTACTGGGCCCGGTACGAGTCCGCCGGCGCGCGTTCCGGCGGCCCGTACGTCGGCCCGCCCGCCGACGCGGCCGCGGCCGGGCTGCCGGTGATCGGCGAGGGCGCGGCGCTGTACTCCGACGTCCTCGGTGCCCCGGGGCGGGACCCGGCGCCGCTGCTGCCCACCGCGGACGCGCTGGCCGAGCTGGTGGTGGCCCGGCTGTCCGGCGGCCCCGGCCCCGAGCTGCTGCCGCCCGAGCCGCTCTACATGCGCCGCCCGGACGCGAAGGAGCCCGGCCCCCGCAAGAAGGTGACGCCCCGGTGAGCACGGGCGACGTCACGCTGCGGACGATGAGCGAGGCCGACCTGCCGGGCGTGCTGCGGCTGGAGGAGGTGCTCTTCCCCGAGGACTCCTGGTCCGAGGAGATGCTCCGGGCCGAGCTGGCCGACCAGCCGCGCACCCGCCACTACGTGGTGGCGCAGGAGGCCGGCGGCGAGCTCGTCGGCTACGCGGGCCTGGCCGCCGCGGGCGGGCAGGCCGACGTGCAGACCATCGGGGTGCTGCCCGGCCGGCAGGGGTCCGGGATCGGCGCGGCGCTGCTCACCGAGCTGCTGGACGAGGCGGCGCGCCGCGGCAGCGAGGCGGTCTTCCTGGAGGTGCGCGCCGACAACGACCGGGCCCGGCTGCTGTACGAGCGGTTCGGTTTCCAGCGGGTCGGCCTGCGCAAGCGCTACTACCAGCCGTCGGGCGTCGACGCGATCGTGATGCGCCGCGTGCTCGCCACCGCCCGGCCCATCGGCTTCTCCCGGGAGGGACAGACACCGTGATCCGTGATTCCGAGCCCCTGGTGCTGGGGATCGAGACGTCCTGCGACGAGACCGGCGTGGGGATCGTCCGCGGGCACACGCTGCTGGCCGACGCGATCGCGTCCAGCGTGGACCAGCACGCCCGGTTCGGCGGCGTGGTGCCGGAGGTGGCCTCGCGGGCGCACCTGGAGGCGATGACGCCGACCGTGGAGCGGGCGCTGGCCGACGCCGGGGTGGCGTTCGAGGACGTGGACGCGTTCGCGGTGACCGCGGGTCCCGGGCTGCCGGGCGCGCTCATGGTCGGGGTCGCGGCGGCGAAGGCGTACGCGCTGTCGCTCGGCAAGCCGCTGTACGGCGTCAACCACCTGGCCGCGCACGTGGCCGTCGACCAGCTCGAACACGGCGCCCTGCCGAAGCCGTGCGTCGCGATGCTCGTCTCGGGCGGGCATTCGTCGCTGCTGCTCGTCCCCGACATCGCGAGCGACGTGCGGTCGCTGGGCTCGACCGTGGACGACGCGGCGGGGGAGGCGTTCGACAAGGTCGCCCGGGTGCTCGACCTCGGCTTCCCCGGCGGCCCCGTCATCGACCGCCGGGCCCGCGAGGGCGATCCGGCGGCCATCGCGTTCCCGCGCGGGAAGTACAACGACGGCACCTACGACTTCTCGTTCTCCGGCCTCAAGACGGCCGTGGCGCGCTGGGTCGAGGCCAAGGAGCGCGCGGGGGAGCCCGTCCCGGTGAACGACGTCGCCGCGTCGTTCCAGGAGGCGGTCGTGGACGTGTTGACCCACAAGGCCCTCCAGGTCTGCAAGGACAACGGGGTGAAGGACCTGCTGATCGGCGGCGGTGTGGCGGCCAACTCGCGGCTGCGCGCGCTGGCTCAGGAGCGCTGCGACGCCGCCGGGGTGCGGCTGCGGGTGCCGCGCCCGAAGCTGTGCACCGACAACGGCGCGATGGTGGCCGCCCTGGGCGCCGAGCTGGTCGGCGCGGGCCTGCCCGCCTCGGAACTGGCCCTCCCGGCGGACTCCAGCCTGCCGATCGGCTCGATCACGCTGTAGTGGTCACGCTGTAGCGGTCACACTGCGGCGAGGAGCCGGGCGAGGTAGTCCTCGATCAGGGGCATCGTGGCCTCGTCCAGGACGCTGCCGTCGTCCTCCGGGAGCAGGTCGAGGAGGCAGCGGACGTCCCAGTACGGGTCGTGCCGGTAGCCGCCCGAGACCTGGTCGAACGCGGCGACGAAGCGTTCGGCGGCCGGTGGGCCGTAGCGCAGCGCGAGATTGAGGCGCATGTGCGCGATGTCGACGGCGACCGGGCCGTACGAGGCGTCGGACCAGTCGACGATGCCGGTCAGCCTGCCGTACGACCACAGCGTGTTGTCGGGGTGGTAGTCGCGGTGGATGAACCGGTGGGCCGCCTCGGGCGAGCGGCCCGCCGCGACCTCGAACGCGCGCTCCCACAACCCGGGGCGCAGCGCGTGCCGGGGTGCCCGGCGCTGGTCGAGCCGGTTGTACGGGACGTACGGCGGCATCGTCGACGCGCCGCCGCGCGCGTGCACCGCCAGCAGCGCGGCGGCGAGCTGGATGAGGTACTCGGGCAGGTCGTCGGGGGCCGGCCTGGGCGGGTGCCCCTTCAGCCGGGTGATGAGCAGCGCGGGCGCGTCGCAGTAGGCGCCGGCGGGGTCGGCGGCGACCAGCGACGGGGTCGGGACCTCGCAGCCGGCGAGCAGGGCCAGCGCCGCGATCTCGCGCTCGGGGGAGAAGTCGGCGTCGGTGCCGCGCGGGACGGGCGGCCCGGCCGTGCGGGCGCGGGGCGTCCAGCGGCGCAGGACGAGGCGGTGGGCGCTGCCCGAGGGGCTCTCGACCAGCAGCGCGTGGTTGGCGTGCGCGGCGCCGCCGGCGAGGGGGCGGACCATCCGCACCTCGGCGCCCCGGCCGAGGCACTCCTCCACCCACCGCAGGGTGGTCCGGCTGGGCGGGGCGCCGGGCGGCGCGCAGGGAGCCGATGCTTGGGTCACGAGATCCATGAAAACGGATTCCGATGGGTATTGGCAGTGATTTTGCGAAGACGGAACGTAACAAAGTGCACGTCATCGACATGGCTTTGGATCATGATTTCGGGCGCTTCCCCGGATTGCCGGACATATTTCCGGACCGTTGGGGGCGCCGCCTAATGGCGCCCCCAACGGTTCACTCCTTGCCGTCGCGCCGGGGACGCAGCAGCGCCTCCGCCAGGGCCAGCATGGTCTCCTCCAATGTGGACAGCCGCTTGAGCACGTCCTCGTGGACCGAATTGACCTGCTTGGTGACGTGGTCGTGCACGGAGTCGACCTTCTTGCCGACCTCCTCCTGCACCCCGTCGAACCGCTTTCCGACCTCCGCCTGCACGGCCTCGGCCCGCCGGCCCACCTCGTCCCGCATCCCGTCCACCCGCCGCGCGAACTCCTCCTGGACGTCGCCGACCCGCCGCCTGACGTCGTCGTGCAGCCCGCCGACCTGCTCGGCCACCCCCGTGCGGATCTCGTCGATCCGCTTGCTGACGTCGTCGTGCACGCCGTCGACCTGCTTGCTGACGTCGCCGTGCACCGACTCGACCCGGCGGGAGACCAGGTCGACCTGCGCGGTGAACTCCCCCAGTGCCCCGTCCACCTTGCGGGCGACCTCCTCGTGGATGCCCTCGATCCGCTTGCGCACGCCGTCGTGCACGTCCTCGAAACGGCGGGAGAACTCGTCCATGCGCTCGTCCATGCGCTCGGCCACGTCGCTGTAGGCGGTCCGGGTCACCCGCTCCATCGTCGTCTCGATCTCGCGCCGGTCCGGCCGCGCCCGCAGCTCGTCGATCAGCGGGTCGACCGCGTCGGCCAGCCGCTTCTCCAGCGCGTCGAAGCGGTGCCCCTGGTCGAACACCGGCCGGTCGACCAGCTCGGCCAGCATCTTGTGCAGCTGCCCGACCTCCAGCACGGCCGGCAGCCGCGCGATCCGGTCGTCGACGGCCTCCAGCCGGCCGTCCAGCCCGGACAGCTTGCCCGACAGGCCCTCCAGCCGGCCGTCCAGGCCGTCCAGCCGCCCGCCGACGCCCTCGACCCGGCCGTTGACCGCGTCCAGGCCCTGCTCGAACCGCTCGGCCAGCTCGCCGATGGACTGGTCGACCCGGGTGGTGACGCCGTTGACCGAGTGGTCCAGCAGCTCGGCCCGGTGGCCCAGCTCCGCCAGCGACTTGTCCAGCCGGTTGAAGCGGACCGAGGAGGCCTCCATGCTGCCCTGGAGCCGGTCCAGCCGACGGGACATGTCCTCCATGCGCTGCGACGCCTGCTCGGTGGCGTCGGTGATGTGCTGCGCGGAGTCGAGCATGGTCTGGATGCGCGTGAGCGTCTCGTCGACGTTCTCGGCCACCACGCCCACGTCGGCCCACAGCGCGGGCAGCTCGGCGACCGGCTTGACCCGCTCGCCGACCGCCTCGATGTGCTCGGCCAGCCCCTCGGCCCAGCCGGGGGGCTTGCCGAACAGCTCCTCCACCTGGCCCCGGACGCCGTCCAGCTGCCCGGTGAGGCCGTTCAGCTCCCGCTCCCGCACCTCGCGGAGCAGCCACTCCATGCCTTCCAGCCGCTGGCGTATCTCGTCGAGGACCTGACCCTGTGAGCGCTGTTCGTAGACGTGGTCCTGCGCCGCACGGGCGAGCAACTCCCGCATCCGGTCCGAAACCGGCTGACCCCCCGTCTGCAGGAAGTTGTGATTCGTTTCCACCCGATGCTCCCTCTTGTGCCGTCGCCTTCGAAATTGCGGGCGGCGGTGAAATCGTGAAGCGCCAACTGTAGTGCGGGGCGGGGCCCGCCGAAAACGGGTACCGGCGGCCAGCCGGGACGCGCGTTATCGGGCCCCGGAAAAAGGCGGGCGATCGGGGCCGGTGCGACATTTCCCGGATGTGCCGCCATTCGGATGAACGAGGCGCCCGCCCGGACGTGGCCTGGCGCGCGTCCGGCCTTGTCCGGCAGGGCTTGCGGGCCGCTCGGCGGCACCGGCGCCGCCCCGCCATTCCGGCCGCATCACTCGTTTCTCGGACGAGTTGTTTCGGCAGCCCCGCGGATTACCGGGAATAGCTCGGGATTTGCTCTGCCGTGGCCTGGCGTGCGCCCGCCCTTGGCGTTCTCCGGCCTACGAAGATCTTCGGTCCGGAAATGGCGCGGCGGCGGGCGCCGGGCGCGTCAGCAGCGCGACCGGGTCGTCGCCCACCCGGGTCAGCACCAGCGTCACCTCGCCGCCGTCGCCGTACCCCGCGCCCCGGCGGCCGAAGCCGAGATCGCGGCGCAGCCGGTCCACGTCCACCGCCGAGCCGCGCTTCTTGACGGTGAGCGCCCCGGCGCCGCGCCGCCGCAGCTCGGCCCGCAGCCGCTTCACCGAGAACGGCAGCACGCCGTCGATCTCGTACGCGGCGGCGAACGGGGTCGGCTCCAGCGCGTCCGAGGTGATGTACGCGATCCGCGGGTCCGCCAGCCGGCCGCCGACCCGGTCCGCGACCTCGGCCACCAGGTGCGCGCGGATCACCGCGCCGTCCGGCTCGTACAGGTACCGGCCCCAGTCCCCGACGGGCGGCTCGCCGAGCTCGGGATCGGGGACCAGCGAGACGGGCTCGCCCGCGCCGCGGATCAGCGTGGCCCGCCGGGGGGCGGCGCCGGCCAGGCCGCCGAGCCACAGCGCGGCCTCCTTGACGTCCCCGTCCACCGAGATCCACTCGGCCTCGACCCGGTCGCCCGGCTCCGGGCGGCCCGCCGTCCAGATCGCCTCGTACGGGATCCCCGGCGCGACCTTCACGCAGGCGGCCGGGGCGCGCCGCGCCAGCTCCAGGACGGTGTCCAGCTGCGGCTCGTACGACCGCGGATCGAAGACGCGGCCGCGGGCGCCGCGCCGTCCCGGGTCCGCGAAGACGGCCGCGTACCCGGCGGGGTCCTCCAGCGTCGCGTCGCCCTGCCGTACGGCGACCAGCCCGGCCGCGCCGAACGCGGCGGCGTTGGCCCGCGCGACCTCGGCGGTCAGCGGGTCCAGCTCGACGGCCTCCCCGCCGATCCCGGCGCGCGCCCGGGCGAGGAGGTCGGCGCCGATCCCGCAGCCGAGTTCGAGGACGCGGTCACGGGGTAGCGACAGGTGGGCGGCGAAGCGGCGGGCGCGGTACGCGGCGACGCCCGCCCGCGTGGACTGCTCCAGCCCGGCCTGCGTGAAGTACATCCGGGCGGCGTCGGCGCCGAACTTGGCGCGCGCCCGCTCGCGCAGCCGCACCTGGGTGAGCGCCGCCGAGACGAGTTCGGCGGGGTGGCGCTCGCGCAGCCGGGACGCGGTGGCCAGCAGGCCGCCCTCGGACACGTCCGAGCCGGCGGCCTCGGCCAGCACGGCCTGGCCTTCGGGCGCGAGCAGACCGCGGAACGCCTGGATGTCCATAGGGTGGACGTTAGTGCCGTACAGGGGCCGGTTCCGTTCCGGACGGTACGCCCGCCCGGAGCGCCGTGTCCGTGTTGACGGGCCACCGGTCACGGAATAGTCTCCATGACTGGCACTCTCAGTGTGAGAGTGCCAACCACAGCGACAAGGTTCGGTCTGGCACCCGCGACGACAGGCCGGTCCGGGGTCGCCTCTTCTGCCACCAGTGCCGGCCGGTCTGTCATGGCCGGCCGAGGACCAATCGAAGGGGAGGTCAGATCGTGACGACCGCCACCAAGGTTGCTCTCAAGCCGCTCGAGGACCGCATCGTCGTCCAGCCGCTTGAGGCCGAGACCACCACCGCGTCGGGCCTGGTCATTCCCGACACCGCCAAGGAGAAGCCCCAGGAGGGCACCGTCCTGGCGGTGGGCCCGGGCCGCGTCGACGACAAGGGCGCGCGCGTGCCGCTCGACGTGAGCGTCGGCGACGTGGTGCTCTACAGCAAGTACGGCGGCACCGAGGTCAAGTACAACAACGAGGAGTACCTCGTCCTCTCGGCCCGCGACGTCCTCGCGGTCATCGAGAAGTAACTCACCGATCTCTCACGAGACGTGACGCTCCGCCCCGGTCCCGCCCGATTTCAGGGGCGGCCGGGGCGGTCTGCGTCACGGATCGCCGTACAGGACTGGAGTTTTCCGCATGGCGAAGATCCTGGAGTTCGACGAGAACGCTCGCCGGGCTCTCGAGCGCGGCGTGAACCACCTCGCCGACGCCGTGAAGGTGACGATCGGCCCGCGCGGCCGCAACGTCGTCATCGACAAGAAGTTCGGCGCGCCGACGATCACCAACGACGGCGTCACCATCGCCCGCGAGGTGGAGCTGGAGGACCCGTACGAGAACCTCGGGGCCCAGCTCGCCAAGGAAGTGGCGACCAAGACCAACGACATCGCGGGCGACGGCACCACCACCGCGACCGTCCTGGCGCAGGCGCTGGTCCGCGAGGGCATCCGCAACGTGGCCGCCGGCGCCTCGCCGATGGCCCTGAAGCGGGGCATCGACGCGGCCGCGCAGTACGTCTCCGACCAGCTGCTGAAGTCGGCCCGCGAGGTCGACGAGAAGGGCGAGATCGCGCACGTCGCGACCATCTCCGCCCAGGACGCCCAGATCGGCGACCTGATCGCCGAGGCGTTCGACAAGGTCGGCAAGGACGGCGTCATCACCGTCGAGGAGGCGCACACCTTCGGCCTGGAGCTGGAGTTCACCGAGGGCCTCCAGTTCGACAAGGGCTACCTGTCGCCGCACATGGTCACCGACCCCGAGCGCATGGAGGCCGTCCTGGAGGACGCCTACGTGCTGATCGTGGACGGCAAGATCTCCAACGTGCAGGAGTTCCTGCCGCTGGCCGAGAAGGTCGCCCAGACCAAGAAGCCGCTGCTCGTGGTGGCCGAGGACGTCGAGGGCGAGGCGCTGGCGCTGCTGGTCGCCAACAAGATCCGCGGCACCTTCACCTCGGTCGCGGTCAAGGCCCCCGGCTTCGGCGACCGCCGCAAGGCGATGCTGGGCGACATGGCCACCCTGACCGGCGGCCAGGTCGTCAGCGAGGCCATCGGCCTCAAGCTCGACAGCATCGGCCTGGACGACCTGGGCCGCGCCCGGCGGATCACCGTCACCAAGGACGCGACCACGATCGTCGACGGCGAGGGCGAGCAGTCCGAGATCGAGGCCCGGGTCAACCAGATCAAGGTCGAGATCGAGAACAGCGACTCCGACTGGGACCGCGAGAAGCTGCAGGAGCGGCTGGCCAAGCTGGCCGGCGGCGTCTGCGTGCTGCGCGTCGGCGCGGCCACCGAGGTCGAGCTGAAGGAGAAGAAGCACCGCCTGGAGGACGCCATCTCGGCGACCCGCGCGGCCATCGAGGAGGGCATCGTCTCCGGCGGCGGCAGCGCGCTGGTGCACGTGGGCAAGGAGGGCTTCGACGCCCTCGGCCTGTCCGGCGACGAGGCCACCGGCGCCGAGGCGGTCCGCCGCGCGCTGGTCGAGCCGCTGCGCTGGATCTCCGAGAACGCCGGCCAGGAGGGCTACGTCGTCGTCTCCAAGGTGCAGGAGCTGAAGGCGGGCCACGGCTACAACGCGGCCACCGGCGAGTACGGCGACCTGATCGCCCAGGGCGTCATCGACCCGGTCAAGGTCACCCGCTCCGCCGTCACCAACGCCGCGTCCATCGCGGGCATGCTGCTCTCCACCGAGGCTCTCGTCGTCGAGAAGCCGGAGGAGGACGAGGAGCCCGCCGGCGGCGGTCACGGCCACGGTCACGGCCACGGGCACTGATCGGTACTTAACGGTACTTCTCGGTACTTTTCGGTACTTCTTGGTACTGACGGGTACCTCGCGTCACCGGCCGGCCCCGGCCGGGACGCAAGAGGGAGATTCCTGCCTCGTGCGCAGGAATCTCCCTCTTTATCGTTTAATGACGCGGATTTCGGAAAGCGAGGTCACGCTCCAGATCTGCCCGGACACGCCCAGTGTCCCTGGAAGCCCTGTCCCCGCACTGTGACCATTCCGTTGTCGACGACAGTGGAGACAGGTCCCGGCCCGCTGGGCATCATGCTGAACGTGACCGAGGGATGCTTCGCCGGGACCACGACCGCGCGCACCGGAGAGCCCTCCGAGGGGGCGACCCCTCCTCGACCACCCCGCGATGCCGGCCGCGGGGGCCGGGCGCCGCGCATGGCGAGAGCCGACGAAGGGGACCTCAAGGAACTGACCTCCCTGGCCGTCCAGGGCGATCCCGGCGCCATCGAGGTGCTGATCGCGCACGTCCGCCCGATGGTCGTCCGCTACTGCCGGGCCCGGCTCGGCCGGGTGTCCGGGCAGTACCACATCGCCGACGACGTGGCCCAGGAGGTCTGCATCGCGGTGCTGTCGGCGCTGCCCCGCTACCGCGACATGGGACGCCCGTTCGCCTCGTTCGTCTTCGGCATCGCCGCCCACAAGATCGCGGACGCGCTGCGCAGCGCGGTCCGGGCGGCCGTGCCGACCGAGGACCTGCCCGACGGGCCCGACGACCGGCCCGGGCCGGAGGAGACCGTGGTGCGGCACATCGAGGCCCAGCGCGCCCGCGACCTGCTCACCCGCCTCCCCGAGAACCAGCAGGAGCTCGTCCTGCTCCGGGTCGTGGCGGGCCTGTCCGCCGAGGAGACCGGTAATGTGCTCGGCATGACCGCCGGAGCGGTACGGGTCGCGCAGCACCGCGCCCTGGCCCGGCTCCGCACGATGGCCCGAGAGGAGTCGATCGCTTGACGGAACGGAGCCAGGGCGCCCCGGATCCGGCCGAGCTCTCGACCCCCGGGCCGCCGACCCCGGGCACCGTGGTCGCCTTCCCCGCCATGGCGGGCGACCTGGGCGGGGTGCGCCGCACCGACGCCCTCATCGACGCCCTCGCCGCGCGCCGCGCGGTGGGCTCCGACGACCCCGCCGCGCGGATGCTGCGCGCGCTGATCAGGGACGTGGACGAGCTGGCCCCCGCCCGCCACGCCCCGGCCCCGGGCCCGGCCCAGGCGCCCGAGGACGCGCCGGAGCCCGCGCCCGCCGACCCCGGCGACGGCGACCGGTCGCCCGTGCCTCCCGCACCGCCCGCGGGCCCGCGCCGCCGCGGCTCCCGGACGATCGTCGCGCTCGGCGTGGCCGGCGCCGTGCTGGCCAGCGGCGGCGTCGCCGCGGCCGGCGGCGGCGAGAGCGGCCCGCCCGCGCCCCAGCGCGCCATGGGCCCGGCCGAGGAGAAGATCCCGAACGCTCCCGAGCCCGTCGAGGCCGCCACGACGCTGCTCCCGCGCGCCGCGTCGCCGCTGCGGACCGTACCGGCCGCCGACCCCGTCCCCGCCAGGCCGCGGGCGCGCGCCGAGGACGACGGGCCCGACCGGGAGGCCAGGCGCACCCCGGAGCACGTGAAGAAGCGGATCGCCCAGATCGCCGAGCACGGGACGCGCCCGCGCCGCCCCGGAACGGGATCGTGGCCGGGACCGGGCGTCGAGGGCTGGGGCACGCGGCCGCGCCTGGAGGGCAAGGCCCGCGTCCCGCGCGGCCTGGACGGTGTCCGCGAGCGGGTCCAGCGGCGCCTCAAGCCGCCGTACCGCGACCTCGGCGACCGCTTCTGACCGCATCAGGGCCGACTTGGGGCCACACCGGGCCCACTTCCGGGCCGCCGCCTCGCCCGGCCGTCACGGCCGTCAGGAGTCCTCGCGGCCCTCTTCGCTGTCGATCACGCCGTCCACGTAGCCCCGGGCGTACTCCCAGCTGACGTAGTCGACCGGGTCGGGCGCCAGCGCCGGCTCGTGCACCCTGGGCAGGCCCTGGTCGAGCAGGTGGCGCAGGTTGCCGTGCAGCAGGTCCCAGTCGATGTAGTGGACCTTGCCGCAGTCGCCGCAGTCCACGGTCAGCCCGCGCACGCCCAGCGGCTCCAGCAGCGCCCGGAACACCTCCAGGTCGGCGAGATCGGCGAGCACGTCCTCCCGCTCGGTCACGCTGAGGGGCGCGACGTCCTCGCCCGGGTCGCCGAGCGAGGCGGCCGGGTCCTCCGGGTCGCCGGCGAACGGGTCCAGCGGAGCATCGTCGTGCACACCCCCACGCTACTGCTCCGCCCCCGTCCCGGTGCACCCCCCGGGCCGCATCCGCCCCGGAACGGCCGGGTCCGGCGACCCCCGTGCCCGGGCGCGCCGGGCGTTCCGGACCCGCCCGGGAATGCCGTTCACAGCCGGAACGTTCCCACATGTCACGACGCCACGGGTGTCACCAACACCACTCGGCCCCGTACGCCCAAGTGACGGTCCCGCCGCCGGGCCAGGTCCTACCATGGAGCAAGGCCGCCGTGACCTGGCCGTACACCCAGACGCCCAAGGGGAAGGTAGTCATGAATCCCGCCGCCGAGCCCGCCGTCATCCCGACGGGCCTGACCTTCGACGACGTTCTCCTGCTCCCGGGCTACTCCGATCTGCAGCCGGGCGAGGCCGACACCACGACCCGCCTGACCCGCGCGATCGACCTGCGCATCCCGCTGGTGTCGGCGGCCATGGACACCGTCACCGAGTCCCGCACGGCGGTCGCGATGGCCCGCCAGGGCGGCATCGGCGTCCTCCACCGGAACATGCCGGTCGAGGAGCAGGCCGCCGAGGCCGACCGCGTCAAGCGCTCCGAGGCCGGCATGATCACCAATCCGGTGACCTGCCTTCCGGACGCGACGCTCGCCGACGTCGAGGAGCTGTGCGCCCGCTACCGCATCTCGGGCGTCCCGGTCACCGACGTGCGCGGCGTGCTGGTGGGCATCGTCACCAACCGCGACATGCGGTTCGAGACCGACCTGGCCCGCCCGGTGCGCGAGGTCATGACCCCGATGCCGCTGATCACCGCCCCGGTGGACGTGTCCCGCGAGGACGCGTTCGCGCTGCTGGCCGGCAACAAGATCGAGAAGCTGCCGCTGGTGGACGCCGAGGGCCGGCTGCGCGGGCTGATCACGGTCAAGGACTTCACCAAGAGCGAGCAGTACCCCGACTCCACCAAGGACGCCGACGGCCGGCTGCTGGTCGCCGCCGCGGTGGGCGTGGGCGAGGACGCGATCCGCCGCGCCCAGGCGCTGATCGACGCCGGCACCGACGTGATCATCGTCGACACCGCGCACGGCCACTCCAAGGGCGTCGCCGACACGATCGCCGCGATCAAGGCCAACTCCGCCGTCCAGGTCGTCGGCGGCAACGTCGCCACGTACGCGGGCGCGAAGGCGCTGGCCGAGGCCGGCGCGGACGCCGTCAAGGTCGGCGTGGGCCCCGGCTCCATCTGCACCACCCGCGTGGTCGCGGGCGTCGGCGTCCCGCAGATCACCGCGATCTCCGAGGCCGCCCGCGCCGCCCGCGAGGCCGGCATCCCGGTCATCGGCGACGGCGGCCTCCAGTACTCCGGCGACATCGCCAAGGCCCTCGTCGCCGGCGCCGACACCGTGATGCTGGGCAGCCTGCTGGCCGGGATCGAGGAGTCGCCCGGCGAGCTGATCTTCGTGCACGGCAAGCAGTACAAGTCGTACCGCGGCATGGGCTCGCTCGGCGCGATGCGCAACCGCGAGCGCGGCGGCTCGTTCTCCAAGGACCGCTACGCGCAGGCCGACGTGTCGTCGGAGGAGAAGCTGATCCCCGAGGGCGTCGAGGGCCAGGTCCCCTACCGCGGCCCGCTGGCCAACGTCGCCCACCAGCTCGTCGGCGGCCTGCACCAGTCGATGTGGTACGCGGGCACCCGCACGATCCCCGAGCTCCAGGAGCGCGGGCAGCTGATGCGGATCACGTCCGCGGGCCTCAAGGAGAGCCACCCGCACGACATCCAGATGACGGTCGAGGCCCCCAACTACCAGGGCCGCTAGTCCCCCTCCGGGCTGGGTAAACTCGCTGGGGCTCCGTTCTCCGCCGTGGGCGGGCAGGAAGTCCGCACGTTCACGATGGAAAGAGGGACTGGCAGTGGCTGCTGAGGTTGAGATCGGCCGG
Organism: Spirillospora sp. NPDC029432; assembly: GCF_040703975.1. Taxonomy (NCBI): domain Bacteria; kingdom Bacillati; phylum Actinomycetota; class Actinomycetes; order Streptosporangiales; family Thermomonosporaceae; genus Spirillospora; species Spirillospora sp. NPDC029432. The sequence continues at coordinate 16,359 of NZ_JBEZWH010000016.1, read as the reverse complement.
GGCAAGAGCGGGCGCCGGGCCTACGCCTTCGACGAGATCGGCATCGTCCCGTCGCGGCGGACGCGCGACCCCGAGGAGGTCAGCGTCGCCTGGCAGATCGACGCCTACCGGTTCGAGATGCCGCTGCTGGTCGCGCCGATGGACAGCGTGGTCAGCCCGGAGATCGCGATCCAGGTCGGCCGGCTGGGCGGGCTCGCGGTGCTGGACCTCGAAGGGCTCTGGACGAGGTACGAGCAGCCCGAGTCGCTGCTGGCCGAGATCGCCTCGCTGGACGACGCGGCGGCCACCCGTCGGCTCCAGGAGATCTACCAGGAGCCGATCAAGGAGGAGCTGATCGGCCGCCGGATCGCCGAGATCCGGGAGGCCGGGGTGACGGTCGCGGCGCGGCTGTCGCCGCAGCGCACGGCGCAGTTCCACAAGGCCGTGATCGACGCCGGGGTGGACCTGTTCGTGATCCGCGGCACCACCGTGTCGGCCGAGCACGTGTCCGGCCGGGCGGAGCCGCTGAACCTCAAGCAGTTCATCTACGACCTGGACGTCCCGGTGATCGTGGGCGGCTGCTCCACGTACACGGCGGCGCTGCACCTGATGCGCACCGGCGCGGCCGGGGTGCTGGTCGGCTTCGGCGGCGGGTCGGGGCACACGACCCGTACCGTGCTGGGCGTGGCGGTGCCGATGGCGACCGCGGTCGCGGACGTGGCGGCGGCCCGGCGCGACTACCTGGACGAGTCCGGCGGCCGGTACGTGCACGTGATCGCCGACGGCGGGATGACCAACAGCGGCGACATCGCCAAGGCGTTCGCCTGCGGCAGCGACGCGGTCATGGTCGGCTCGCCGTTCGCGCGGTCCACCGAGGCGCCGGGGCGCGGCTTCCACTGGGGCAGCGAGGCGCACCACGGGGACGTGCCCCGCGGCACCCGGATCGACCTGGGCACGATCGGCAGCATGGAGCAGATCCTGCACGGCCCTTCGCACGTGGCCGACGGCTCGATGAACCTCATCGGCGCGCTGCGCCGGGCGATGGCCACCTCGGGGTACACCGAGCTGAAGGAGTTCCAGCGCGTCCAGGTCGTGGTGGCCCCGCCCGCCTGACGCCCGCCGGGGTGTGGGGCGTCTCACCGCCCCGCGGGGGCGTTCTTGGCCGAATCGGTGAATCCCGGTGTGGACGCGTCCTTACTGTTGGGTAGGTAGCTCTTCGGACAGCCGACCGCACAGGGGGAGTCGCGATGACGGGATCACCGGTGACCGGACTGGGCAGCGCACGCCTGGGACCGGCCGAGCGGGCGGGCTCCCTCGACCGGATGGCGCGCGAGGAGTTCGACGTCGTCGTGGTCGGCGCGGGCATCGTCGGCGCCGGCGCGGCGCTGGACGCCGCCACCCGCGGGCTGTCGGTCGCCGTCGTGGAGGCCCGGGACTTCGCGTCCGGGACGTCCTCGCGCTCCTCCAAGCTGATCCACGGCGGGCTGCGCTATCTGGAGCAGTACAACTTCGACCTGGTGCGCGAGGCGTTGACCGAGCGGGCGCTGCTGCTGCAGATCGCGCCGCATCTCGTGCGCCCCGTGCCGTTCCTGCTCCCCACCACGCACCGGGTGTGGGAGCGCGGCTACCTGGGCGCGGGCGTGGCGCTGTACGACGCGCTCGCGTTCCAGATGGGCAGCTCGCGGGGCGTCCCGCACCACCGGCACCTGACCCGGCGCGGCGCGCTCCGGCTGGCCCCCTCGCTGCGCAAGGACGCGTTCGCCGGCGCCATCCAGTACTGGGACGCGCAGGTCGACGACGCCCGGTACGTGATGACGGTGCTGCGCACGGCCGCCGCGTACGGCGCGAAGATCGCCTCCAGGACGCAGTGCGTGGGCTTCCTGCGCGAGGGCGAGCGGGTGACCGGCGTCAAGATCCGCGACCTGGAGGCGGGCACCACCGCCGAGGTCCGCGCCAAGCAGGTGGTGAACGCCACGGGCGTGTGGACCGACGACATCCAGGAGCTGGTCGGCGGCCGCGGGCAGATCCACGTCCGCTCGTCCAAGGGCATCCACCTGGTGGTGCCCAAGGACCGCATCCACTCCTCGACCGGCATCATCCTCCGCACCGAGAAGTCGGTGCTGTTCGTGATCCCGTGGGGCCGGCACTGGATCATCGGGACCACCGACACGGCCTGGGACCTGGACAAGGCGCACCCCGCCGCGTCCCGCGCCGACATCGACTACGTGCTGGAGCACGTCAACGCGATCCTCAACACGCCGCTGACGCACGACGACGTGGAGGGCGTGTACGCGGGGCTGCGGCCGCTGCTGGTGGGGGAGACCGAGGAGACCTCGCAGCTGTCGCGCGAGCACGTGGTCGCGCATCCCGTCCCGGGGCTGGTGCTGGTCGCGGGCGGGAAGTACACCACGTACCGGGTGATGGCCAAGGACGCCATCGACGCGGTCGCGCACGGCCTGGACGGCAAGGTCGCCGAGTCGTGCACGGACGGCATCGCGCTGGTCGGCGGCGAGGGCTTCCAGGCGATGTGGAACGCCCGCTACCGGCTGGCCTCGGTGTCCAAGCTGCACGTGGCGCGGATCGAGCATCTGCTGCAGCGGTACGGGGTGCTGGTGGACGACCTGCTGGAGCTGATCCGCGAGCAGCCCGACCTGGGCAAGCCGCTGACCGGCGCGGACGACTACCTGCGCGCCGAGATCGTGTACGCGGCGTCGCACGAGGGCGCGCGGCACCTGAACGACGTGCTGGCCCGCCGGACCCGCATCTCGATCGAGACGTGGGACCGCGGCCTCGGCGTCGTGCAGGAGGCCGCCGACCTGGTCGCCCCCGTGCTGGGCTGGTCGAAGAAGCAGCGCGACCGGGAGATCGAGTACTACCGCAAGCGGATCGAGGCCGAGCGCGCCTCGCAGAGCCAGGAGGGCGACCAGGAGGCCGACGCCCGCCGCCGCGGGGCGCCCGACATCGTCCCGACCGCCACGCCGTGACGCGCTGATCGCGCACCGGCCCGGGGACCGCGGCGGTCCCCGGGCCGGTGGCGGCGCGCGGCGTGCTCGTTCTCGTGCTCGCTCAGTCGGGTCGTGCGTCAGGTCGCAGTAAGGACAGTGTCACCGTCAGGTCAGGGCCCGGCCGAGCACCATCCGCATGCCCTGGGAGTAGAGCTCGGCGGGCGCGCGGTCCGGGTCCAGCAGGTGCTGGAGGGCGAGGCCGAAGTCCAGCGCGACCGCGAGCGTCGCCCGCTCCTGGGCGCGCAGGCCGTCCACCTCGCGGAGGTTGCGGGCCAGGGTGGTGCGGCGCTCGGCGTACCACTCCGCGACCCGCCACCCGGCCGTGTAGTCGCGCATCCCGTACAGCCAGAACTCCATGAGCATCAGGGCCAGCAGGCGGGCGTTCTCGCCGCCGAGGCAGCGCGCGTACGCGCGTCCGGCGCGCTCGAACCGCTCCTCCGGCGGGACGGCCGGATCGCGCAGCTCGGCGTAGGTCTCGGGGCCGTTGAGCTGCGCCGTCCAGCGTTCCAGCAGCGCGAGGAGCAGGTCGGTCTTGCCGGAGAAGTTGGAGTAGACGGCGCCCTTGGTCAGCCCGGCCGCCGACGCGATGTCGTCGAGCGACGCCCCGTGGATGCCGCGTTCCGCCCAGAGCCGCTCGGCCGCGCCGAGCAGGGCCGTCCTGGTCTGCTCCCGCCGTTCCCGCCGTACCCCGTTGCTCCTGCCGTTCGCCCTCCGGTGGTGGTCCTCACCGCTGCCGCCCTCGTACGGGTCGGCGCCCTTGCTCTGGGCGTCGATCATGAAGTCACCTCTCTCGTGCGCGCCCTCCGCCGGCCGCCCGGGCACGCGGCAGCGAGGGCCCGGGGAAGGCGGCGGTGGCGGCGCTGGTCTCCGTCACAATCCGGAATACACCGGCAGGGCATGGTCAGTCCGGAACTTTGCCGAATCTCGGGTGACCCACATCACGGCAAGTGCCGTATTACTGGTGGGTAGTCATGAATGGCCGGGGGGTCATAGTCTGCCGGGTATGGCATCCCCCACGGTCCCCGCCCGAGGCGCGGCGGCGCACAGCCTTCCCCAGGCCCTGATCGAGCGGCTGACCTCCCACATCGTCGCGGGCGGCGGCCAGACCACCACGATCCCCACCCCGTTCACCGGCGAGGACCTCGCCACCGTCCCGCTGTCGAGCGCCGACGACGTGCGCCGCGCCCACGAGCGCGCGCGGGAGGCGCAGCGCGCTTGGGCGAGGCTGCCGGTCAGCGAGCGCGTCAAGCCGTTCCTGCGGCTCGCCGACGCCCTGGTCGAGCGGCGCGCCGAGATCCTCGACATCATCCAGATCGAGACCGGCAAGGCCCGCAGGCACGCGCTGGAGGAGTTCCTCGACGTCGCACTGTGCTCGCTGTACTACGCGCGCCGCGCGAGCGGGCTGCTGAAGCCGAAGCGGCGCCAGGGCATGATGCCCGGCCTCACCCGCGTCCAGGAGCTGCGCCACCCCAAGGGCGTCGTCGCCCTGATCGCGCCCTGGAACTACCCGTTCGCGCTCGGCGCCAGCGACATCGCCCCCGCGCTGATGGCCGGGAACGCGGTCATCCACAAGCCCGACACCCAGACGTGCCTGTCCAGCCTGTGGGTGCTCGACCTGCTGGTCTCGCTCGGCCTGCCGCGCGACCTGTGGCAGATCGTCGTCGGCGAGCCCGCCGAGATCGGCGACCCGCTGATCGAGGAGGCCGACTACGTCTCGTTCACCGGGTCCACCCGGGGCGGCAGGGCCATCGCCGCGAAGGTCGCGCCCCGCCTGGTGAGCTACTCGCTGGAGCTCGGCGGCAAGAACCCGATGATCGTTCTGGCGGACGCCGACGTGGAGCGCACCGCCCGCGGCGCGATCCGGGCCTGCTTCACCAACGCCGGCCAGCTGTGCATCTCGATCGAGCGGATGTACGTGCACGAGGCGATCTACGACCGGTTCGTCCCGCGCTTCGCCGAACTCGTCCGGAACATGAGGCTCGGCACGGAGCTGGACTTCGCCGTCGAGATGGGCTCGCTGACGTACCCGCGCCAGCTGGAGGCCGTCACCCGGCACGTCGACCAGGCCGTCAAGGAGGGCGCGACCGTCCTCGCCGGCGGCAAGGCGAGGCCCGACCTCGGCCCGCTGTTCTACGAGCCGACCGTCCTCACCGACGTCACCGGCGACATGGACCTGTGCGCGAACGAGACGTTCGGCCCCGTCGTGGCGATCTACAAGGTGGCCTCCGACGAGGAGGCCATCGAGCGCGCCAACGACACCGAGTACGGCCTCAACGCCTCGGTGTGGACGAAGAACGCCGCCCGCGGCCGCCGCGTCGCCGCTCGCATCCAGGCCGGTACCGTCAACGTCAACGACGGCTTCGGCGCCGCGTACGCCTCCTACGACGCCCCCATGGGCGGGATGAAGCAGTCGGGGGTCGGCCGCCGGCACGGAGCCGAGGGCCTGCTGAAGTTCACGGAGCCGCAGACCATCGCCAGCCAGCACATCGCGGACCTGGAGCCGCCCGGCTCGCTGTCCTACGAGAAGTTCGCCGACGTCATGGCGTCGAGCATCAAGGCCATGAAGCGGCTGCGCATCAAATGACCGATTTCGACGTCCTGGTCGTGGGATCGGGGTTCGGCGGCAGCGTCACCGCGCTGCGGCTGACCGAGAAGGGCTACCGGGTCGGGGTGATCGAGGCGGGCCGCCGCTACGACACGCCCGGACCCGGTACCGGGCCCGGCGCCCGCCACCCCGGCCTCCCGGCGACCAACTGGAAGATCTCCCGGTACGTGTGGGCGCCCGCCCTCGGCCTCACCGGCATCCAGCGCATCCACCTGATCCGCGGCGCCAAGTCCAGCCGCGTGATGGTGCTCGCCGGAGCCGGCGTCGGCGGCGGCTCCCTCAACTACGCCAACACGCTGTACGTGCCGCCCGAGCCGTTCTTCAAGGACCGGCAGTGGGCGCACATCACCGACTGGCGCGACGAGCTCGCCCCGTACTACGACCAGGCCCGCCGCATGCTGGGCGTCGTCCAGAACCCGACCACCACCGACGCCGACCGGGCGATCGAGCGGGTGGCCGAGCGGATGGGCAAGGGCGGCACCTACGTCCGCACCCCGGTCGGCGTGCACTTCGGCGCAGGGCCGGGCGTCGAGAGCGACGACCCGTACTTCGGCGGCGCCGGGCCGCGCCGCCGCGGCTGCACCGAGTGCGGCGAGTGCATGGTCGGCTGCCGGCACGGCGCCAAGAACATGCTCACCGAGAACTACCTCTACCTGGCCGAACGCGCCGGCGCCCGGATCATGCCGCTGAGCCGGGTCACGGACGTGGCGCCGCTGCCGGAGGGCGGCTACCGGGTCGAGATCGTCCGCACCGGGTCGTTCGGCCGGAACCGCAAGACGCTCACGGCCGAGCAGGTCGTCTTCGCCGCCGGGACGTACGGCACGCAGAAGCTCCTCCACAAGCTCCGCAAGACCGGGCGGCTGCCGAACCTGTCGCCGCGCCTGGGCGCGCTGACCCGTACCAACTCCGAGGCGATCCTCGGCGCCGGCCGCCGCAACGGCCGTCCCGGCCCGGACTTCTCGCGGGGCGTCGCGATCACCTCGTCGTTCCACCCGGCGCCCGACACGCACATCGAGCCCGTCCGGTACGGCAAGGGCTCCAACCTGATGGCGATGCTGCAGACCCTCCTCGTGGACGGCGACCGCCCAGGCGAGAAGCACCGGCCGCGCATCCTGAAGTTCGCCGGCCACATCGCGCGCCGCCCGCAGGACCTCCTGCAGCTCCTCGACATGCGCACCTGGTCGGAACGCACCGTCATCGCCCTCGTCATGCAGAACCGCGACAACTCCATCACCCTGGAGCCGAAGAAGGGTCCCTTCGGCTGGGACGTCCGCGCGACCCGCGGGCACGGCGAGCCGAACCCCACCTGGATCCCCGAGGGCCACGAGGCCGTACGGCTGCTGGCCGAGGAGACCGGCGGCATGCCGGGCGGCGCCTGGGGCGACCTGTTCGACATCCCGCTGACGGCCCACTTCCTCGGCGGCTGCGTCATCGGCGAATCCCCGGACGAGGGCGTGATCGACCCGTACCACCGCGTCCACGGCCATCCCGGCCTGCACATCGTGGACGGTTCGTCGATCTCCGCGAACCTGGGCGTGAACCCGTCGCTGACCATCACGGCCCAGGCCGAGCGGGCGATGTCGTTCTGGCCCAACAAGGGAGGCGAGGACACCCGCCCCGAACCGGGCGCCGCGTACCGGCGGATCCCGGCCGTGGCCCCGAAGCACCCGGCCGTCCCCGCCGACGCCCCGGGCGCCCTCCACCTCCCCATCGCCGGCATCGCCTAACCCCGGCGGCCGGCCCGGCGGCCGGTCAGATCTTCAGATCTGGAGAAGCGGAAGCATGGGATCGACCTTGCCGATGTCGCCCCGGTCCGAGGTGATGATCACGTGGCCCCGCTCTCGGGCGAGGAGCGCCACGTGCACGTCCACGATGTCGCAGTGGCCGCTCTCCCCGATCGTGCGGCCGATCTGCCGGGCCCGATCGGCGGTGAGCTCGTCGATCGCCACTCGCGGATGCGGCGTGCCGGCGGCGTAGAGGAGCCTGCTCAGGTGGGCCTGCTTGGGGCCGCCGCGCCAGACCTGGGCGATGACGGAACGGGGGATCGAGATCTCCGCCTTCCCCTGCCGCGCCTGATCGAGCAGCCGGAGCATCCGGGGACTCCGCCGTTCGAGGGCGATGAGCGCCCCGGCGTCGAGCGTGTAGCCGTCGAGCCCGCCGGAGCGGGACGACGGCTTCACGCGGCCTCGCCGGGTCGACGGGAGCTCTCCCGCTCGCGGGATTCGCGCCGGCGCCGTGCTTCCTCCGCGGCACGCCCGGCCTCTTCCATCCAGGCGTCGACGTCGGCCCGTTCCTCGGGGCCGAGCTCGCCGATCTCCTCCTCCATGCCGCTGACGAGCTGTTCGAGGGCGTCCTGCCCGCGCAGGGCCTCAAGAGCGTCGGCGATGAGGCCGGACACGGAATCGGCCCGGCCGTCCTCGATCTCCCCGACGATCCAGGCGTGGAGGTCGTCGGGGAGGGAGATGCCGATCTTCTTGGTCATGCTCACAGTGTACTCCCGGGGGTCATACCGTGGTCATACCAAGCCTCGTCAGATCCTCGTCAGACCGTGCCGTTGGTGGCTCGGTAGGCGGTCCAGATCTGGTGCATTCGGGTGGCCTGGCCCCGGGTGAACTGGTTCATGCACCTGTCGTGGGAGTAGTTCATGTAGTTGTGGATCGGGTCCTTGCCGGGGGAGGGGCAGGTGTCCTTGCCCTCGGGGCAGCCGTTGGCCGGGTCGCGCTCGGCCGGGGTGTCGGCGACGCGGTCGCCCTCGCCGCCGCAGCCGTCCTGGAACGTGTGGTAGAGCCCGAGCCAGTGGCCGACCTCGTGGGTGGCGGTGTGGCCCCGGTCGAAGTTCTGGATGGTGCCGCCGGGAAGGCTGCCGGGGTGGACGATGACGCCGTCCATCTTCGGCTCGGCGCGGTACTTCCAGGGGAACGTGGACCAGCCCAGCAGGTCCTCGCCCATGTCGGCGCTGTAGAGGTTGAGGGTGCGGGCGCCGCCCTTGCGGAGGCGGGGCTTGAACGTGGACTCGTAGCGTTCGGGGTCGCGGTACCAGGCGGCGTTGTTCGTACGGGTGACGCCCCTGAGCGTGAACGTGAAGCCGGTCCGGGCGGCGCGGCCGCTCCCTCCCGCGTGCGCACGGTTCAGGACCTCGATCTGGCGCCTGACGGCGGCGCCGGACACGTTGCCGGACGCGCCGTCGTGGAGGACGTGGAAGTAGACCGGGACGTTCACCCGGCCGGCGCTGCGGTACGGCCGGCGCGGCGACGGGTCGCGGGGCGCGGGGGCCTCGGGTGCTGAGAGGCCCAGCCGGTCCAGGAGGGCGCGGAGTTCGCGCTCGACGCCGAGGGCCTCGGCGGGGGTGAGCTCGTTGCGTTCGCGCACGTGGGACCCTGGGCGGACGCGGGCCGCGGCCGGCGGGCAGTCCGGGCCCGCGACCCGCGCGGCGGCGGGTGCCGGGGCGGGCTCGGGAGCGGCGGCGGTGGCCGGTACGGCGGGCGCTAGGGCGGCGATCAGCGTGGCGGCGACGAGCGGCTTCACGGCACTCCCGGAAAGGTGGCGGGCAGATGGCGGACACAGAACGTGACTGATTGGTATCAGAACGACACGGCCTCGTGTTCCCCGACAGGCGAAAAGCAGGCGGACCGTTACCGGTCGGTTGCAAAATGTGACCGCCGCGCGGGCGTGTCTTGCATCACCGCAGGCAGAGGGGGTTCCTCTAGCAGGGTCGGGACGCCCATAGACTGGAGGTTCTCCACCGATTCAGGTCCCGCGAAAGGCGTTCTTGGTGGCCGTAGACCAGTCCTTTGACACCGTTCTCGTCGTCGACTTCGGCGCGCAGTACGCGCAGCTGATCGCGCGGCGGGTACGCGAGTGCCATGTGTTCAGCGAGATCGTGCCGTCCACCATGCCGGCGGCGGAGATGCTCGCGAAGAAGCCCAAGGCCATCATCCTGTCCGGCGGGCCCGCCTCGGTGTACGAGGAGGGCGCGCCGATCGTCCCGGACGGCCTGTTCGACCTGGGCGTTCCCACGTTCGGCATCTGCTACGGGCACCAGGCGATGGCGCAGGCCCTCGGCGGCACGGTGGAGAACTCCGACGTGGCCGAGTACGGCGGCGCCACGGTGGCCGTGACGGCGCCGGGGATGCTGTTCGCCGGGCTGCCGGGCGAGCAGGCGGTGTGGATGTCGCACCGCGACTTCGTCAGCCGCGCCCCGGCCGGGTTCACCGTGACGGCCAGCACCGAGGTGACCCCGGTGGCCGGCATGGAGGACCGCGAGCGCGGCTTCTACGGCGTCCAGTTCCACCCCGAGGTGCTGCACACCGAGCACGGGATGGAGATCCTGCGCCGGTTCCTGTACGAGGGCGCCGGCTGCCGCCCGAACTGGACGATGGTCAACATCGCCGAGGAGTCGATCGAGGCCGTCCGGGCGCGGGTGGGGCACAAGCGGGCGATCTGCGCGCTGTCCGGCGGCGTGGACTCGGCGGTCGCGGGCGCGCTCGTCCAGCGCGCCATCGGCGACCAGCTGACCTGCGTTTTCGTCGACCACGGGCTGCTGCGCAAGGGCGAGGCCGAGCAGGTCGAGAAGGACTTCGTCGCCGCGACCGGCGTCAACCTGCACGTGGTGGACGCGCAGGAGCGGTTCCTGGCGGCGCTGGACGGGGTCACCGACCCCGAGGAGAAGCGCAAGATCATCGGACGGGAGTTCATCCGGGTCTTCGAGGAGGCCGCCCGCGCCGTCGTGGGCGAGGCCGCCGACGAGCCGGTGGAGTTCCTCGTCCAGGGCACCCTCTACCCGGACGTGGTGGAGTCCGGCGGCGGCACCGGCGCGGCCAACATCAAGTCGCACCACAACGTCGGCGGCCTGCCGGACGACCTCCAGTTCCAGCTGGTGGAGCCGCTGCGGTCGCTGTTCAAGGACGAGGTGCGGGCGCTGGGCGAGCAGCTCGGGCTGCCCGCCGAGATCGTGTGGCGGCAGCCGTTCCCGGGGCCGGGCCTCGGTATCCGGATCATCGGCGCGGTCACCCGCGAGCGGCTGGACATCCTCCGCGACGCCGACGCGATCGCCCGCGAGGAGCTGACCCGGGCGGGGCTGGACCGGGAGATCTGGCAGTTCCCGGTGGTGCTGCTGGCCGACGTCCGCTCGGTCGGCGTGCAGGGCGACGGCCGCACGTACGGCCACCCGGTCGTGCTGCGCCCGGTGACCAGCGAGGACGCGATGACGGCCGACTGGGCGCGGCTGCCGTACGAGGTGCTGCAGCGGATCTCCACCCGGATCACCAACGAGGTGCGCGAGGTCAACCGGGTCGTGGTGGACGTCACCAGCAAGCCGCCCGGCACCATCGAGTGGGAGTGAGTCCCCGGTAGGGACGCGCGAAGGCCCGGGTGGAGTCCTCCACCCGGGCCTTTCCCTCGGCTCAGACGCCGGCGGGGGCCAGCGCGGCCTCGGCCTCCAGCGTGGCGGCGGTGGCGTTCACCACCGCGGCGATCCGGAGCGCCTCCTGGACCAGCTCGCGCGACATGCCGCCGTCGCGCAGCACCTTCTCGTGCGACTCCAGGCAGCGGCCGCAGCCGTTGATCGCCGAGACGGCCAGGCACCACAGCTCGAAGTCGATCTTCTCGACGCCCGGCTTGCCGATGACGCTCATCCGCAGCTTGGCCGGGAGGGTGGCGTAGGTGTCGTCGCCGATCAGGTGGGTGGCCCGGTAGTAGACGTTGTTCATGGCCATGATGGACGCCGCGGCCTTGGCGGCCTCGAACGCCTCGGCGGACAGGTAGTCGCCCGCCTCCTCGGCCAGCTCCGCGATGACCCGGGCGCTGCCCGTGGCCATGGCGCAGCTCAGGACGGTGCCCCACAGCTGCTGGTCGGACAGCTGGGAGGTGCTCGTCACCGAGCCGAGGTTCAGCTTGGTGTCCTTGGCGTAGCCCGGGAGGGCGTCCTTCAGCGCGTCGACGCTCACGTTCTCATCCCTTCATGCGGAACGGCCGGCCGCGCGTGCGACCGGCCGCCGTCGTGCTTCTTCCCCAGGAGGCCCGGGAGCCCGTTCAGGCGCCGGCGCCGGCCAGCAGCTTGGTGGCGTCCAGGGTGTCCTCGCCCTTGTTCCAGTTGCAGGGGCAGAGCTCGTCGCTCTGGAGGGCGTCCAGGACCCGCAGGACCTCCTTGACGTTCCGGCCGACGGAGCCGGCGGTCACCATGGAGAACTGGATCTCGTTGTTCGGGTCGACGATGAAGGTGGCGCGCTGGGCGACGCCGTCCGCGGTGAGGATGCCGAGGGCCTCGCTGAGCTCCCGGTTCAGGTCCGACAGCATCGGGAACGGGATCTCGCGCAGGTCCGGGTGGTCCTTGCGCCACGCGAAGTGGACGAACTCGTTGTCGACGGAGGCGCCGAGCACCTGCGCGTCGCGGTCGGCGAACTCCTCGTTCAGTCGGCCGAACTCCGCGATCTCGGTCGGGCAGACGAAGGTGAAGTCCTTCGGCCAGAAGAACACGACACGCCACTTGCCCTCGTAGGACTTGTGGTTGATCGTCTCGAACGCGTTGTCCGCGTCCAGGGAGACGCAGGCGGTCAGCTCGTACTCGGGGAACTGGTCACCGACGGTAAGCACGCATGCTCCTAAGAGTGTCGTGAGTGATGGGTCTTGTGGCGGGGGCGCGGGCGGGACGAGGGTGGTGTCCGGGGCCGCGCAGAGATCACGTTGGCACGGGGTAGCGTGAAATGAGAAATCGATCTATCTCCTGAGAGTGATAGGGGTTTGCTATCAGTAGACCGACGGTCGCCCAGCTCAGAGCGTTTCTCGCCCTCGCGGAGCACCTTCATTTCAGGGATGCCGCCGCCGCGTTGCGGATGAGTCAACCCGCCCTGTCAGGGGCCGTGGCGGCTCTTGAGGAGACTTTGAACACGCGGCTGGTGGAGCGTACGACACGCCGGGTCCTGCTGACTCCGGCGGGTGAGCGCGTGGCCCGCCGCGCCGAGCGTGTACTGGGCGAACTCGACCGGCTGGTCGAGGAGGTGCGGGCCGCCGGCGGCCCGCTGGTCGGCCCGCTGCGGCTCGGCGTGATCCCCACCGTGGCGCCCTACCTGCTGCCCGTCGTGCTGCCCCGGCTGGCCGCGGAGTTCCCCGATCTGGAGCTCACCGTGCACGAGGAGCAGACCGACGCGATCATCGCCGAACTGGTCGCCGGCCGCCTCGACGTGGTGGTGTTCGCGCCCCCCTCACCGGTCCCCGGGGTGACCGAACTCACCCTGTACGACGAGGACTTCGTGCTGGTCGCGCCGCGCTCGTACGAGCTGCCCGGCGTCCTTCCCCGGACCGCGCTGAACGACCTCGACGTGATCCTCCTCAACGAGGGCCACTGCCTACGCGACCAGGCGCTCGACGTCTGCCGCCAGGTCGGCGCCCGCGCGGCCGCCGCGACGTACGCCACCAGCCTCGCCACGCTCGTCCAGCTGGTCTCCGGCGGGCTCGGCGTGACGCTCGTGCCAGAGACGGCGCTGCCGGTGGAGACCCGCCGCGCGCCCGGACTGGAGGCGCACCGGTTCGCGGCGCCGGCGCCGTACCGCCGCATCGGGCTCGGCTACCGCGCCAGCTCGCCGCGCGCCGCCGAGTTCGAGGCGCTGGCGGCCGTGGTAAGGAGCGCCGTGGACGGCGACTCGGCGACGGAAGTGCGGGTACGCGGTCGCGGCGAGTGACGATCTTGTAGCCGGGGACCGCATCACGCGAAGGTCAAGTCTGTGTCTCGCAATGGTCCGTAAGGCGCGATGCGGACCCGTACGAGTAAGATTTCTCACCATGCTGGCGCGCATGGGCAGGTTCTCTCTGGATGAAGTCCGAGCCGTCTGCAAGGAGCGCGACGCGTGGTGGACCGTGCTGCTCGTGGATCCCTTCGCGATCCGCCTGACGCGGTGGCTGGCCGCCACCCGGATCACCCCCGACCAGATCACGATGGTCGCGTTCGCGCTCGGTATCGGCGCGGCCGTCTGCTTCGCCCAGGCCTCGACCTGGTGGCTGGTCGCCGGGGCGCTGCTGTACCACGTGGGGTTCGTCCTCGACTGCTGCGACGGTAAGATCGCGCGGCTCAAGGGGCTGGGCTCGCCGTTCGGCGGCTGGCTGGACTTCATGCTGGACCGGGTCCGGGACGCGGTGTGCGCGATCGCGCTGGCCGTCGGCATGTACTCGGCCACCGGGCAGGAGGCCTACCTGTGGGTGGGCTTCGCGATCCTCGGCCTCGACATGTTCCGCTACCTCAACAGCTCCCAGGTCGCCAAGGCGCGCCGGTCGATGCGCGCCGAGCGCCAGAAGGCCGCCCGGCAGGCCGCCGCGGCGCTCGCCGAGGAGTCGCCCGACATCGTGCTGCGCGCCGCGGACGCCGGCCCGGCCATCGAGGCCGAAGCGGAGGCCGACGCCGAGGCGGAGGCGGACGCGGAGGCCGAGAACGACGCGGACGCCGGGCCGGAGCCCGCTCCCCGGCCGCGGGGCCGGTACGCGCGGATCCGCGCGTTCCTGCTGCGCCGCCGGATCCGGATGCACCTGATCAGCGGCATCGAGTTCCAGATGGCCGCGTTCATCATCGGCCCGCTCACCGGCCAGGTCATCCCGGCCGTCGCCATCGCGGGCGGGATGCTGCTCCTGTTCGAGCTCGCGCTGATCTTCCGGTTCTGGCAGGGCGCGCGGCGCTTCGCGGCCGGCCGCCGGGTCAACTTCGGCTTCGACCTGCCGCCGCAGTCGTCCGGCCACCCCGCCGAGGCGGTCGCGGCGCGCGCCGCCACCTGACGGTACGGCGGACCGCCTGACGGACGCGGCGCACACCTCCGGGTGCGCGCCGCGTCCGGCTTCTCAGGGACGGGTGACGCGGGCGAAGAGCGTGACGCCCGGCCACGACCTCACCGGCAGGTGCCGCTCCAGCGCCGTCACCAGGTGCAGCGCCTCGTTCAGGTACGGGTGCAGGTGCGCCATGTCCTCGCAGTGCGCGGTGCGGTGCCGGCGCAGCCGCACCAGCGGCCGCAGCAGCACGTTCCAGCTCCACATCCGGTCGACGACCAGCCCCGCCTCCTCCAGCAGGTCGGTCAGCGCCCGGCGGGAGTAGCGGCGGACGCGGCCGAGCGCCACGTCGTGCGCCGACCACAGCGCCATGTCGCACGGCACGGCGACCAGCGCGGCGCCGCCGGGCCGCAGCACCCGGACGATCTCCCCGACGGCGGCGCGGTCGTCGTCGATGTGCTCCAGGACGTTCAGCGCCAGCGCCAGGTCCTGCTCTCCGGACGGCAGCGGCAGGTAGCACGCGTCGGCGTGGAACGCCTCGATGCCCTGCGCCAGGCAGAGGTCGACGGCGGTTGCGGAGGAGTCGACGGCGATGGCCCGCCACCCGTGGTCCTTCAGCACGCGGGTGTTGCCGCCGCCCGCCGCGCCGATGTCGACGGCCAGGCCGCGGCCGCCGGTCCGGCGCAGCTCGCGGGCCACGATGCGGCGGCGCTCGCGGTACCACCAGTTGTCGTCCTCGACCTCGACGATCCGCTGAATCTCGATCGTGTCCACGGGGAACAGCCGATTGCATCGCGGGCGCGCGGGGCCAGTCGCTGCGCCGGTCGCGATCGGATCGTTGACCGGTCCTTTTCCTGCGTTTCGCATCGGCGGCGGCCGGTCCGCATGATCCGGCCGCCGCCCGTGCTCCGCCCGCGTTCCGCCTGGTCAGCCCTTGCGGCGCCGCCGGACGAGGAAGCGGATCGCCAGCACCAGGAGCAGCAGCGCGCCGGCCGCCGGGACGGCGCGCTTGGCCACCGACGGGCCCGCGACCTCCAGCAGGTCGATCGCGTCGTCGTCGCCCGCGTCCCGGCGCGGCCGGATCGGCGAGACCACGGCGTCCGGCGCGGCCGTCGACTCGATCGGGCTGGCGGGCCGCTGCTGCGGCACCTTCGGCGCGATCGACGGCGGCTCGGCGGGCGCGGCGGCGGCCGCCGCGATCTCGCCCGGCGCCGCGTCGCCCGCGTCCGCCTTCACGACGTCGTCGGTGCCCGCCGTGTCAGTGCCCGCCGTGTCAGTGCCCGCCGTGTCAGTGCCCGCCGTGTCAGTGCCCGCCGTGTCGGTGGCCGCGGTGTCGGTGGGCTTGGGGTCGCGAGCCGTCGTGTCGGCGGGCGTGGTGTCGGACGGGGCCGTGCCGGCGGCCGCCGCGTCCGCGGGCGCGGTGTCCGCGGCGGCGGACGCGGGGTTCTCCAGCTCCTCCGCGAGCGCCTTGGCGAACCGCGAGATGAGCTTCCCGCCGACCTCCGACAGGATGTTGCGGCCGAACTGCGCCGGGCGCCCGGTCACGTTCAGCTTCGTGTGCACCGTCACCCGCGTCGAGCCGCCCTCGTCGTGCAGCCGCGACACCACGGTCGCCGCCGCCGTGCCCGACCCGCGGGCCTCCTTCGCCGAGGCCTCCAGCGTGACCGTGCCGGCCTTCTCGTCCGCCGCGGTGATGCGCGCGGTCCCCCGATAGGTGATGGTCATCGCGCCGACCTTCACCTTGAGCCGACCCGCGTACTCCTCGCCGTCCACCGAGTCCAGCGTGGCGCCCGGCATGCAGGCCGCCACCCGCTCCACGTCGAGCAGCACCGACCAGGCCTGATCCACCGGTACGGGGACGGTGAATTCGTGGTCGAGCTCCATGTTTTTCGGTCCTTCTCATCCGGGGGCTTGTCCGTGACCCTACGACCGTCGTCCGTGCCACCGCCAGATGGCCCCCTCGCCGGGGACGGCCGCGCGGCCGGGCTCCGTACATCCGCGATGTACATCCGCGATGTACGGAGC